>JBBRKS010000070.1:0-19889 GCA_038231775.1 Rhodobacterales bacterium
CGGTACGGTCGAGCCGAACTTTTTGTGACTGACGGACTTCGTTCCTATGGTGCGGCATTGAAGGCGATGGGGCGTGACGATGATGGTGAGGTGGGGCGTTGGACAAACAATCGCGCCTAAAATTCGCAGCAGCCATTTGGAAGGCGAGAGCGCGCAATGCTTCACTTCAGGCAAATGCGAACATTACAGAAGTTCGTGTCCGCCCACGCCTCAGTGCATAATCATTTCAACCAGGAGCCCGCCCTTCTTAGCCGACAGAATGTCAAGACCAACCGTGCCGCCGCTGTCGCCGAGTGGCGTGGTCTCTTCGCGGCCTAACAGATTGCTATTGCTGAGAAACTGAGACGAGTTCGCATTTGTCTGACGTCCCCCCATGGCGGCAACCTAAACACTCGATTGCGGTGCGTCCTTGGGGGTGTGCGTCTTGGCTCGGCTTAGCGATGCAAGCACCGACTTCGGCGACAGATGGCTATGGCCGGAAACCACGCGCATCGACCTGCCGGTGGCAGCAGTGTCAAAACAGCGCCCCAGCGACCTGATAAAGGTCAACCGGGACGCCTTTTCAGGCTATGCAATTGGGTCCGCGACTGCAGGCGGCTGGTCTGGAGACCAGACCTTAGGCCCGCTGTCTGCCAGCCAAACTGCGAGCGGATTTGCATCCCGCAACGCGGGCAAGGGCCAGCTTACCCGGCTTCAGGCTCGTTTGATCAGACGAATCAAAAACAGCAGGATGACCGCGCCGACCGTGGCATAGACAATTGAACCGGCGATGCCCGATCCAATGTTCAGGCCCAGCCGCGGGAAAATCAGCCCGGCCACAAATGCGCCGACAATCCCGACGACGATGTTGCCCAGCAGGCCGAAGCCGTAACCCTTGACGATCAGTCCGGCAAGCCAACCGGCCACAGCACCAACGAGGATTATTACTAGAAGACTTTCGAGAGCCATTTTGGGTCCTTTCGGTTAAACGTAAGATTTTTGGATATTCAGACATCCCTTGCGTCAGGATCGCACCGGAAGGCAGTTTCGACCCTTTTAGGCTTGCAGCGCACAGGATGCAGTTTCAGCGCTGGTTTTCAGCCGACGTCTCACTGCTATCTCATATTATTGGCCAGACGGATAGCGACATCAATCAGCTTGATGAAATCACCAGCAGTCGCGTTGGGGCGGGATAAAACGCCCTAAGCAATCGGGAAATGGCAGGCGACAGAACGGCCCGCATCCTGTTTCAAAACCGGGCGTTCGACCCTGCAGCGATCTTGGGCCACCGGGCAGCGCGGGTGAAACCTGCAGCCAGAGGGCGGGTTGATCGGGCTGGGGACGTCTCCGGTCAGGATAATGCGCTGACGGGCGGTGCCGTTCACCGGTTTGGGGACAGCAGAAATCAACGCCTGAGTGTAGGGATGCGACGGGCGCGAAAAGATGTCGTCGGCCTGTCCCAGTTCTACGATGGAGCCGAGATACATCACCGCGATGCGGGTTGAAACCTGGCGCACCACGCTAAGGTCATGGGCCACAAAGACATAAGTCAGTTTAAGCCGTTCCTGCAAATCCGCCAGAAGGTTGACGATCTGGGCCTGAACCGAGACATCAAGGGCCGAGACAGGCTCGTCCAGGATCACCAGTTTCGGCTCCAGTGCGATGGCGCGGGCGATGCCGATGCGCTGACGCTGGCCGCCTGAAAATTCGTGCGGGTAGCGTTGGGCGTGATCGGGCAGCAGGCCCACCTGCTCTAGCAACGCTGCGACGCGGGTGTTGATTTCTGCGTCTGACAGGGTCAGATGAATGCGCAGCGGTTCGGCGATCAGGTCATGCACCCGGCGGCGCGGGTTCAGCGAGGCATAGGGGTCTTGAAACACCATCTGCACCTTGCGGCGCAGGGGGCGCATCTGGCGGGCGGACAGGGTGGAAATGTCGGTGCCATCAAACATCAGCTTGCCGTCAGAGATGTCATACAACCGCGACAGGCAACGCCCGAGGGTGGATTTGCCACAGCCGGATTCGCCCACCAGACCAAGGGTTTCGCCAGACTCGATGGTCAGTGACACGCCGTCGACGGCGTGCACGATGCGCTTGCCCATGCGCGAAAAGCGTGACCCGACGGTGAACCGTTTGGACAGGTTGGTGATCTGGTACAGCGCGGTCATTCGGTCACGGCAGGCATCGGGGCACCGGTCAGAAAGCAGGCGGTTTCATGGGGCGGCAAAGTGAGGGCTGGTTTTGCAGCACAGGCGTCAAACCTGCGCGGGCAGCGCGGGCCAAACGCGCAGCCCTGCGGCAGGTTCAACAACGATGGCGGCGACCCGGCAATGGTTTGCAGACGGTGCGGGCGCGGGCCCTCCAGCGGCGGAATCGAGTTCAGCAGGGCGACGGTGTAGGGGTGCTGCGGGTCGGCGAACAGCGCGTCGCGGGTCGCCCGTTCGACGACGCGGCCTGCATACATCACCATGATCCGGTCGGCGAGTTCGGCCATAACGCCCAGATCATGCGTGATGAAGATGATCGCTGACCCGTGGGTTTCCTGCAATTTCCGTAACAGGTCAAGGATTTGCGCCTGAACCGTCACATCCAGCGCCGTTGTCGGTTCATCGGCGACCAGAAGTGCCGGGTTGCAGGTCAGCGCCATGGCGATCACCGCCCTTTGCCGCATGCCCCCCGAAAGCTGATGCGGGTAACGGTGGACGGCCTCTTCGGGTTTTGGGATGCCAACCTCTGCGAGCAATTCAATGGCGCGGTGCCACGCCTGGGCCTTTGAGACCTTTTGATGGGTCAGGATCTGTTCGGCAATCTGCCAGCCGATGGTGTAAACCGGGGTCAACGCCGTCATCGGGTCCTGAAAGATCATAGCGATCTCGCGCCCGCGCAGCTTGCGCATCTCACGACCCTTCATGCCGACCAGTTCGCGGCCCCGGTACAGGATGGACCCCTTTATGACGGCGTTCGGGTCGGTGATCAGGCCCATGACGGCCAGCACGGTCATGGTCTTGCCAGAGCCGGATTCGCCGACGATGCCAAGCAACTCGCCCTCGGCCACGTCAAACGATACGTCGTCCAGCACGCGGACGAGGCCGGTTTCGGTGCGGAACGACACGCTTAGATCTTTGACGGACAGGATCATGAGGTGCGCACCCGGGGGTCCAGCAGGATATAGACGACGTCGACCACTGCATTGGCCAGCACGACGAAAAAGCTGGCATACAGTACGGTTGTCATGATCACTGGCAAATCAAGGTTCTGCAGGGCATCAAAGGTCAACTTTCCCACCCCTTGCAGACCAAAGACCACCTCTGTCAGCAGGGCCGACCCGCCGACCAATGCGCCAAAATCCAGACCGAACAGCGTGACAAACGCAATCAGGGACGTCCGCAAAGCGTGGCGCAGCAGAATCCGGGTCTCGGACAGGCCCTTGGCGCGGGCGGTGCGGATGTAATCCTCTTGCAAAGCCTCGGTGATGCTGGCCCGCAAGACCCGGCCATACAGGCCGATATACAGGATCGACAGGGTGATCCACGGGATGACCAGCGTCAGGAACCAGCCCTTCGGATCGTCCGAGAGGTTCTTGTAGCCCAAGGGAGGCACCCAACTGAACAGCCATGTGTCGTGAAACCGGCTTTGGGTGATCAGGTTCATCACCTCACCCAGCCAATAGACCGGCATCGACACCCCGATCAGGCCGATAATCATCAGGGTTTTGTCGATCCAGCGGTCGCGGAAGGCGGCAGCGGTAACGCCGATGATCAGCGAAAAGACCACCCACAAGACCGCAGCGCCCAAGACAAGCGACAACGTCACCGGGATGGTGTCCAGCACAGCGGGCACAACCTTCCAACCGCGATTGACGAAAGAGGTCAGGTCGCCGCTAATGAAGATCTTCTTCATCATGGTCAGATACTGAACGTAAAACGGCTGATCGAACCCGAAGCTGACCCGAACCGCCTGCAGCACCTCGGGTGAGGCGTTGCGTCCGGCGATCCTTGCGGCGGGGTCCACGCCGGGCGTGCCAAAGAAGATCAGGAACACCAGCACGCTGATGCCGAACATCACGAAGATCATCTGGGCCAGACGCTGCAGGATGGCGTAAATCATCAGCCGCGCCCAAGTTTGATCTTGGACCTTGGGTCCAGCGCATCGCGCAAGCCGTCGCCGAACACGTTCAGTGACAGAACGGAAATCACGATCATGAAGCCCGGGGCCAAGGCCACCCAAGGCCGGGTGTACAGCAAGGTCTGGCCGTCCTGAATGATCGTCCCCCAACTGGCAGCGGGGGGCTGCACGCCGATGGAAAGAAAGGACAACGCACTTTCTGTCAGCATGTTCAGGGCCATCATGATCGGTATGAACACGATCAGCGTGGTCGAGACGTTGGGCAGGATGTCTTTGACCATGATACGGCCCGACGGCGCGCCAAGCCCGATGGCGGCCATGACAAAATCGCTTTGCCGCAGGCTCATCACCTGACCGCGCACCGGGCGGGCGACATAGGGAATATAGATTACGCCGATGATGAAGATCGGCAGCAGCAAAGACCCGGAGTCTATCGCGAATGGCCCGATGCTGATCCCTTGTGTCATCAGGACAATAGAAAGCGAGATGGCAAGCAGGTAGACCGGAAAGGCCCACAGCACGTCCAGAATCCGGCTGATCACGATATCCACGATCCCGCCGAAGAACCCGGCCAGCAAGCCAAAGAAGGTCGCGAAGATCAGCGTGAAAGCAGTCGCCGCCCCAGCTATGACGATAGAGTTCATCCCGCCGTACAACAGCCGGGCCATCACATCGCGGCCCTGATTGTCTGCGCCAAGAAAGTAGTTGCCCAGCCGCCAGGTCGGGCCGATGGGGGTATATCCCAGCGCCAGACCTGTGGTCGGCAGCTCCATCACCGGCTGTTTGACCCCGTCGATTGTAACAACAGCGTCGAGAGTCGATTTGAACGGATCAACGCCGGCCCACCACGCATAGACCGGGGACGACAGGCACGCGATCACGATCAGCAGGAAAACGGCAAGCGCCACAAGGGCAGTCCGGTCCCTGCCAAGACGGTGAAACGCCGTGGCCCATGGGCCACGGCTGACGGTTACAGGCTGCATCACGCTGTCACTGAACCCACGACTGGGTCACCATCCAGTAAAACTGCGAGTTGAACTGGAAGTTGCCGACCCGCTTGGACACGAAGTCGATATGCTTGGGCGTGAACAGGGCTGCCATTGGGGCGGCGTCGGTGACGGCTTTGTCAACCTCGGCCCACACTTTGTTGGCCCCATCGGGATCGGTCACACCTTGCGCCAAAGCGCCGTCCATCTTGGCCTGAATGTCCTTGTCGCAGAAGCCTGCGATGTTGATGGAACTGTCAGAGCCGGGGGTGAACGAGGCGCAGCCGAACAGGATGTTCAGGAAGTCCGACGCTGCCGGGTAATCCTGATACCACTGCGTGATCGAGATTTGCACCTTGTTGTTGGTGTTCTGGATATAGGTGAACTGAATGTTGGGCGAAATCGGCTTGACCTCGGCATCATAGCCGATGTCGGTCAGGACCGATTGCATATAGGTGCCGATGGCCTTGGACACGGCGGTATCTTCGGAAATGATCGTGACCTTCTGGCCCTTGGTGCCAGACTCCTCGACCAGTTGCTTGGCCTTTTCAAGGTCAGGCGCCGACCACTTTTCGCCGGGGTCCTTGGAGTAGGGGCAATAGTCGACATGGCCCGGAAAGCCCGGCGGCAAGACCTGACAGATGGGCGAGGCCAGAACCGGACCGCCAAACAGGTTCACCAACGCGTTGCGATCAATTGCAAGGTTCACCGCCTGGCGCGCCTTGATGTTGTCAAACGGGGCCAGATTGGTGTTCATCGGCGCGTACCACCAGGCGGTCAGGATGTTCAGAAAGACCTGATCCTGAAACTTTGTACCAATTTCGCCCAGACGGTCTGTCGGCGGTTGGTCGAACATCCAGTCAGCCTCGCCGTTCTGCACGGCAGTCACCTCTGCCTCGTCCGTCAAACCGAAATCGTACTGGACGGTATCGGGATAGCCATCTGGTTGGGCTTGTTCGCTCCACACCTTGAAGTTCGGGTTGCGGGTCATGGTCATGCCCTTGTTCGGGTCATAGGCCGAGATCATGTAGGCGCCGGTTCCGGGCAAGGGCACCGACCCCACATCCGCCGTTGGCGAATCCGCAGGCAGGATGACAGCGTGGGGCAGCGCTAGTTTATCAAGAAATTCGGCATCCGGTCGGGTCAGGTTGATCGTGATCGTGCCTGCCGCCTCATCCGCCACAACGCCGCCGTCCAGCGTACAGGTCGCGGGCGTCTTAAGGCACGCGTCAGCGCCCACGATCACCGAATAAAAACCACCCGCTGTCGGGCTGGACACTTTGAAGATGCGCTGAAGGCTGGCCACCACGTCCTTGGTGGTCAAATCCGCACCGTTCGAGAATTTGATCCCCTTGCGCAATGTGAAGGTATAGGTCTTGCCGTCGTTGGACACAACCGGCATGTCGGTGGCCAGATCGGGCACCTTGGTGAACCCGTCCGCACCGGCTGCCTTTTTGAAGCTCATCAGCCCGTCATAGACGCCCTGATAAAGCTGCCAGTACTGCAGCGTGTAGTTGATCATCGGGTCGATTGTCCCGGCCGCAGCATGCGACACCAGTCGCATCGTGCCGCCGCGGTGCTCTGCCTGATATTCCGCCTTGGCGGGCAGGGCTGCCAGCAAACCAGCGGCAACCGTCGCCATCATAAGTTTTTTCATTGAACTCTCCCGGTTGGTGTTTTTTGTTCAGTCATGCGCGTTAAGGAAGCCACCCACAACGCCCATGCAGAATTCGGTTTCTTCGATATGGGGCATGTGGCTGGAGTCTTCAAAGATCATCCAGGATGCGCCTTTGATCAGGTCTTTGTACGGCTGCACGGTGGCCGGTGTCGCCTCGTCATGGCGGCCAGAGATCAGCAGGGTCGGCACGGTGATTTTGTGAAGTTCGGGCGTGATGTCCCAGTTCTTCAGGGTGCCGACCACAAAGAATTCATTCGGGCCATTCATCGTGTGATACACGGTCGGGTCTGCGGCAGTCTGGGTGAAGCTTGCCACCACTTCGGGCGGGTTCGGCACAACGCGGCAGACGTGGCGGGCATAGACCCAGTCGGTTGCGGCCTTGTAGGCGGGGTTGTCGTAATCGCTGGTCGCTTCATAAGTGTTCAAGGCGTCCTGAATCTCTTGCGGCATTTCGGCACGTTGGCGCATCGCCTCGCTGGACCACAGCGCCATTGACGCGGGGGAGTTGGCAATAACCAAGGATTTCAGGCCGTTGGGCTGGCGTACGCCGTATTCCGCCCCCAGCATCCCGCCCCAGCTTTGACCAAGGACGTGAAAGCCAGCCCGCTGGCCCAGATGGTCTATCAGGTTTTCCAGCTCATCGACAAACAGTTGCGGGGTCCAGAAGTCGCCGCCTTTTTCGGGCAGGTGAGTCGAATTTCCACAGCCGATCTGGTCATAATGGATCACCGCCCGGCCATCGCGGGCCAGAAGCTTGTAGGCGTCAATGTAGTTGTGCGCGACACCCGGCCCGCCATGCAGCAGAAAGACCGGCGCCTTCGCAGAATTGAGGTCGCCCGTGATGCGGTACCACGTTTTGTATTCGCCGAAGGCCGCAAAGCCCTCTGTCTGCGTCAGCGCTGTCATTTTTCCCACCTATCCTGCTGCGTTCCGGTGTTTGGCACGAAACTGGCCCAGCTTGCACCAGAGTCAAGAATATTCACGCGCAGGAATGTTGCCTTCGTGGAAATACCGTTCGGTTCGTCCAGCAAATGCGCAAAATGACGGACATCCTTGGGCCGCCTGGGTCTGTTTGCGGTCACCGTGCCATGCAACATAATGTGTGGGTAGGACCGTTTGTGTGAGGGTTCTTTCCG
Source organism: Rhodobacterales bacterium (assembly GCA_038231775.1). Taxonomy (GTDB): domain Bacteria; phylum Pseudomonadota; class Alphaproteobacteria; order Rhodobacterales; family Rhodobacteraceae; genus Stagnihabitans. Next base: position 7,905 of record JBBRKS010000070.1, read on the forward strand.
ACGGCTGCGGATCGGCGCGACCTGGGGTCACGTGGAAGGGCTGTAGGTGCGATGCTTCCGACCGCTGGCGTTGACGGCAGCGTGGCCGGTCCAAATTAAAATATCGAGGCTTGAGGGTCACGCGGCACGTAGAGTACGCGACGCGAAAAGCCTTCAATGATGCTCTTTGCAACGCGACGTCGCTTCATGATCGTATGTTATTGCTTTGAAGAGCCGATCCTGTGAAGGCGCAACCGCGAAACGGTCTTGTCCGAGCGCTTCGATATCGCGGCAGGGGTGCAGGCCCCCACTGTGACGGCGCAGATCGGGTCCCTTTTGCAACCGACTATTGCCGCTTTGCCACAAGGCTACCGGATCGAAACCGGGGGAGCAGTCGAGGAAGGCAACAAGGCCAACGCCGCCCTGTTAAAGATATTCCCGCTGATGTTGATCGTCATGCTGTCGCTGTCGCTGTCGCTGTCGCTGTCGCTGTTGATGCTGCAATTGCGCAGCTTTTCCAAACTGTTCCTGGTGTTCCTGACAGCATCACTTGGGGCCATCGGCGCGGTGGCAGCACTTTTGATCTTCAACGCGCCTTTTGGGTTTGTGGCGCTGTTGGGGGGATTGCTCTGGCGGGTATGATCATGCGCAACACGCTTATTCTGGTCGACCAGCCCGACCACGACCTTGCCGCAGGCGCAGCCCCGTTTGAGGCGGTTGTCGAAAGCACCGTGTGCCGCGCGCGTCCCGTGGTGCTGACGGCCTTGGGGCCATTCTGGCGATGGCCCCGCTGGCAAGGTCAGTCTTCTGGGGGCCGGGCTGATCGTGGCGACGGTTCTGAAGCCGTCTTTCCTGCCAGCCCTTTACGCAACCTGTTTCGTGATCACGCGCACGCCGCAAGACGTGGCCGCCGCACCTGCTGTGGCGTTTGACCTCTCCCGAAGCGACTTGCTGCCGAATGACATTCTGGAAAGGCCTACCCATGACCACTGCCCTTTTGGCCGGTTTTGGCAAGACCGCCCTGATCACCGGCGCAAGCGACGGCATGGTCCGTGCGATTGCCCGAGGCTTTGACATTGTGCCCCCGGCCCGGTCGGCACCGGTTTTGCTGCCCGCGCGGGAATGCTGATGGGCATGGCCGAAATACAGCAAACCGAGGCCCGGGCGTGTCGCTGACGTCGCTGGTGCACGCGCCAGCCTTCTGTTGGCTCCTACGTTCGGGAGGCCCAGTCACCTTGCGCCACGCGGGTCCACGTCACTCCGACGACCACGGGAAATTAACGTAGTCATCACGCGTGTCATAGCAGGTGTTGCCGTACATTTTAAGGTATGTGACACGGCGGACCGGGTCGGCGAAAACGGGGCCCGGGTTCAAAAGATCGGCTTCGTACTGCGCCATATTCTGGTTGGTCAGCGCGATGGGAAGAATATCCATCGCCTTGGGGATGCTTTTGCCTTCCAGCCAGTCGGCGGCAAACTGCCCCATCGCATAGCCAAAGACCGGTGAGGACAGCGAAATACTCGCCTTGTACGGGCTATCGGTTTTCTTGATTTCTGCCACGGCTTCGGGCTCGCCATCAATGCCGCCCAGAAACTGATCGGGCCGGTCTTTTCCGGCAGCGCGCAAGGCTTCAAGCGCACCCAGCACGACCGAGTCACTGCCAAGCACCACGTCAATGTCAGGCTCTGCTAGAAGAATGGTGGTCATCGTATCAAAACCGCCCTGCTTGGTGACCGGGCTGGGGGCGATGTCTGCGACGATGGTCACGCCGGGCAATTTGCGCAGACCGTCGCGCATCGCCGCAAACCGGGGGGTCAAGAATGGCATGGCGTCTTGGGTCAGCAGGACGACATTGGCCTTTCCGCCCAGTTTGGTCATGATGTGGGTGATCGCAGCCTCTGTCAGCGCTGTTCCGGTGGCATATTGCGGGGCGTTCAGAAGAAGTGTCGCGGGCGGTGGCACGACGGTGCCCACAAAACCGCCGGACCAGATAAACTGCTGCAGACTTTTGCTGACCACCGTCGGATCGGACGAGGTTGCAACCAAAGCGCCGACTTTCGCCACGAGCAGGTTTTGGATTTCCTGTGCGGCCAACTGCGCATCGTTTTCGGCAAGGGCGCGGCGATACTCCAGCCCGCGATCTTTTGCGGCCAATGCCAAACCGTGGTCGACGCCTTGCAGAAATTCACGCTCATTTTCCTGCACGAAGGCCAAGGTTTTCTTCAGACCCACAGGGGCGTGGCACGCCGGGGCGTTCGGATCGAATGGCGCGAAGACCACGGGTTTGGTGATGCCCGGCGGCCCGTCCTGTGCGCTGGCCCATGTGGCAAACAGCGCTGGAACAAGAAAGAGGCGCAGCCACTTTGGGACCCTGAGTGGCTTTACCTGCATCCAAGATCCCCCAAACCGCACCCAACGACACGCGCAAGTCTGCGAAGTTAACGCAGATACCCTTGTTCTATCCTGTGATGTTCGGAAAAGCAAAACCGACATCTGCCGCCGGATTTGGACGCCCGAGAAAGGACGTGCGAGGTCGACCATCGGTGAAAGTGAGCGTCATTGCTTCCACAATCGCAGGCCCGGCAATCATCGACCGACAGCACCGATGGCTTTGATATCCCGCATGAATACAGGTCGGTAACAGCCGCACAGACCATGCGGAAGGCAGAAGCAAACCTTTAAAACCGGACCGACTGCGGGAACCGGATGCAGGTCAGCACGTTCGATGGGCACGCCTCCATGTCCTTTGGCAGGCCCGTGAAAGGAACGACCATGCAGATAACGGATGACCCCCTGCGCTTGGACGAACCCAAGCCCGCAACTCCGGCTTCGTCGAACACTGACGCCTTGATTGCCCTTCAGGACCGCACGCTTGACACGTTGAAAGGCTTTGCAAAAATGGTTGCGCTGGCCGATCCGGCGTTTCACGATATCGCGGAACGGTTTCGCGCCCTGCACGCCCGCCATGCCGACACGCTTGCCCGCGTGTTGGCCGACCTTGGGATTGGCGCAGAGGCTGACGGCACCCTGATGGGGACTGTCAACGAGACCGTCATCACGTTCCGCGCCTTCTTTGACACGATTGACGAAGACGTCATGGATCAGGTGCGCAGTGGTGAGGATTGGGTTCTGAAATCCTTTGACGCTGCCATTGCTGCCCAAGACGATGCCGGACTGACCGCCCGGTTGCGCGAAATGCGCGGCGAACTGGTTGGCCTTTTGGCCGAAACCAGCGATCTTGGCTGACAGGTTCGGCCTGCGATCCCTCTTCCGCAAACCCTGCGTGTCGCGACGATGCGCACGGTTTGCGGACATGGACTGGCTTTGTAACCACCAATGAAGCCCGCCGCTTGACCGGATTTCAAGCCAGATCAAGCGCCGATCTTTGCAGGCCAGTGGCCATCCAACCATTGCCAAATGCAGCGAAAACTTTCCGATCCAGACTGATGCAAAAAATATCTGATGCGATGGAACCGACGCCAGAAATCCGCGTTTCCATCACGACCGATGTGCAAAACGTCCCGTCTGCTATCGGTCACCGGACCATCCCCGTCCGACCGGCCTGACCTCCGATGATCTCCGTTTTAACACGGACATCATCGGGGGCGTTTTTTTATTGGGCGCTTGAACACGCCTGCTGGACAAAGCAGACGGCAACCCGCAGGCGGGGCAGGGTGTACTATCGCCACGCAGCCAGCAACTTTATCCGTTGAATGCCCCGGCATGTGGGCCTAACACTGATCTGGCTGGCAGCGGCACACCGGAACTTACCCAAGGAGCCTTCGGCAAGACGATGATGGTATCAACCCGGGTTGCCCTCTCGGCTGCTATCCTTCTTGTAGTAGGGTTCTTGTCGCTTCTGTTGATCGTCGGGATGACCTTCCTGCTGGGCCGTCAGACCGAAGGCGATCTGGATCAGGCCGCTTTGGCCAGTCAGACCTCGGCTGCGGCGGTTGCCCTGTTCAGCGCCGTTCAAACCTGCGAATCCAGCCAGCGCGGTTACATCGCCTCGGGCAATCAGATATTTCTTGGCCCCTACCCGACCGCGACCGCAGAGGCCAAACGCCAGATGGCCAACCTTGCCCAGCTGATGCGGCCGGATGCGGCCAGCGCGCCGAAAATTGCGCGCCTGTCTGAAATTCTGGACGAAAAACTGGCAGAGATGGATCAGACGATAGAGCTGAAACGAACCGGCAAAGACGCGGAAGCCGTTTCGAGCTTCCGCACCGGCAAATCTCTGATGGACGAAGCCCGCGTCTTCATTTCCAGCATCACGCGCACGAATGACCAGAAATTGACGCTTGCGATTGATGCGCAAAAGAAGAACCTGTCATTTTTGCGCCTCGCCAATCTGGCGGCAGCTGCTGTGATTCTGGTTGTCGTGGGTGGCGTGTTCTGGCTAAACTCCACCTTTTTGTTCCGGCTGGACCGCGCCAACGCTGAGGTGGCCGCGCTCAATTCAGATCTTGAACGGCGGGTCGACGACAGAACCGCCGCTTTGAACGCAGCGCTAGGCCGGGCCGAGTCCCTTCTGGTCGAAGTGAACCACCGTGTGGCCAACAGCCTGTCCCTTGTGGCCTCGATGGTCGGGTTGCAGTTGCGATCCTCAAAATCGGAAGAGGTCAAAAAGATCCTGAACGACACGCAGTCCAGAATCTACGCCGTCGCGATGGTGCACAAGAAGCTCTATTCGTCTGGCGACATTCATTCGGTGGAACTGTCAGAGTTCTTGTCCAGCCTGCTAGAGCAGCTTGAACTGTCGCTGCGGGGCGCCGGGCATACGTCTGCAGTGGTTCACGACCTTGCACCGGTCAAGCTGCCGACCGATCAAAGCGTCAGCGTCGGGGTGATCGCGGCAGAATGGGTGACCAATGCGTTCAAATACGCCTATCCGCAGGGGGCCGGGGAAATCCGCGTTGTTCTGAAACAGGACGATGACGGGTCCGTGCATCTGGTCGTTGAAGACGACGGCGTCGGTCGCAACGAGGCGGTTGCGCCCAAAGGCACCGGGCTTGGAACCAAGCTGGTCAACAGCATGGCCAGCAGTCTGGGGGCGACGGTGAACTATACGGCGCGCCACCCGGGAACGGCGGCACAGATGGTCATTCCTGCGGCTTAAGGTCGGTTCCGCCTCAATTTGAAACCCCCAGAAACGGATAAAACCCCGCCCCTCAAGACCTGCAGCCCGTCCCTTGAACTGCACCCGAAACATATGCCGCACGGCTGGGGAACCAAGCCTGATGGATTGCGTTGACCTGTGCAATCTATGAAGAACAAGGGCGAAATCATGCAAACCAATTCGATCTATCCGATGGCACGCAAGCTTGGTCCTGTCGCAGCGCCAAGCCATCCTGACCTGTCAGAATTTGCCGCCCTGCACAAACGCAAGCGCAGTTTTGCCGCCGGGCGCGATATTGTCCAACAGGGGCAGCCGCAGAAGATGGCCTATATCTTGGCGGAGGGTTGGGTCTGCACCTACAAATTGCTGCGCGACGGGGCGCGCCAGATCGTTGACTTCCAGATTCCGGGCGACTTTCTGGGCTTGCGCAGCGTTCTGTCGGGCACCTCTGACCAAAGCATAGAGCCCATCACCAACATCGAAGTGTCCGAGGTGGTGGGGTTTGATCTGATGAATGCGTGGAACAAGTCGCCGCGTCTGTCAAAGGCCATTCTGTGGGCCGTTTCCCGCGAACAGGCGATCAGCGCTGAACATCTGGCCGGGATTGGCCGGCGCACCGCGATTGAACGCATGGCGCATCTGTTCCTTGAATTGGCAACCCGGCTCGCTTGGGTGGGCAAGGGCAGCAAGGCAGGTTTCGCCTGCCCGTTGACCCAATACCATCTGGCCGACGCTTTGGGGCTTACGGCGATCCATGTGAACCGGGTGCTGAAACAGTTGCGCGAGGCTGGCCTTGTCACGTTTCGCGACGGCTATGTCACGATCCACAAATACGACACGCTGGCTGAGATGTCAGGATTTGAAGACGGCTATCTCGATCCTGCGGGTCCGGTTCTGCAATAGAGGCTAATGCACTTTCCAGGCCCCCGGCGCTGTCCGACGCTGACGAGGAAAATGCAAGTTTTCACTAGGGCAATTCGCAGTGGCTGAGGCTGCAAAGCACCGCAGATAGCCGCCGACAACCCCACGGCCAAACGCATTGTCTGCGCCAAACCGCCTTCGTCCATGGCGAAAACCTAGCCTGCGACCCCAACGCGTGAAGATCGTCATCGCCCAGGACCGTTCAGCCCTGATCAGGCGCGCAAGGCTTTGGTGGGAGTTTCGGTCAAAGTCCCCGTGCTGGAAAAGAACATGGCCTGCGACACCGCCGAACGGACCTGATCTTCGGAATAGAGTTTGTTTATCAGGAACGCCGGTTCAGGACGCTCACCCGTCAAAAGCCGCTCTGAGAAGGCCGTAATGAAGATCACTGGAACGTCCCCCGCAACCTTGAGAATATCGTTCACCGCATCAATCCCCGAGGATTTGTCGGCGAGCTGGATATCGGCGAGGATCAGGTCAGGCATTTCGCGCATGGCCAAAGCGTTGGCTTCCTTGCGGGTGGCAGCGATGCCGGTGACACTGTGGCCCATCTCTTCCACGATGGAGGAGATATCCATCGCGATGATCGCCTCATCCTCGATGATCATCACACGCCCGGCGACAGAAACGCTCATCTCTGCGAAGGCCAGACTTTGCAAAAGTGTCACTTCGTCGACGTCAACTTCCATGATCGCGGCGACATCGGCCCCGGAAAAGCCTTCGATGACACCCAAAAGCAGCGCTTCGCGGGTGTTTGGGGTCAGGCTGGCCATATGCCGCTGCGCTGCGGCAGAAAAGCGGCTGTCCGCCTCCCCCACCGGGGCACCTGCACTGATCCAGACCTTGTGGAACGCATTGAACAGGCCGACCTTGGGGCTGGCCGAAGCGTCAAGAGCCGACAAATCCTCGATCAGGGCCTGCAGTGTCGCCGCAGCAAACCGGTCGCCTGAGGTTTGGTTGCCGGTCAACGCGCGGGCATACCGCCGCAAATACGGCAAACTTGCCCCGATGGCTGCGGCCAGATCTGGTTTGCTCTCACCATTCATGCTTTTTTCCTTTAAGTCTGTATTTTCCCGGGAACCAACGCATTGGTTCCGAGTTTAGTTCCATGCAAAGTGCAACAGGCACAAAAAAAGATGTACCCCGATATGACCGGCGACACCCCCAAGGCCAAACTTAACGCACAGATCGACGAAAATCTGAAGAGGATCTATGATGAGACGTTGAAGGAAGAAGTGCCGGACCGTTTCAAAAAATTGCTCGCGCAGTTAAGCGAAAAGGCAAAACCTGATGGGGGCGGTCAGTGACAGCCCCTTCGGTTCCGACAGGCGATCCGCGTGATGATCTGCTGTTGCATTTGCCAGCCTTGCGCGCATTTGCCGTCAGCCTCACGAAAAACCGAACCGCAGCCGACGATCTGGTACAAGAGACGATCGTCAAGGCGTGGACGCATATCGACAAGTTTGCGGTCGGCACCAATCTGCGCGGTTGGCTTTTCACCATCCTGCGCAACACCTACTACTCTGAATTGCGCAAACGCCGCCGCGAGGTTGCAGACCCAGAGGGCTTCTTTGCCGGCACGTTGCTGGTCAAGCCCGACCATGACAGCAAGCTGGCCTATGCCGATTTTCAGCGCGCCTTTGATCAGCTTTCGACCGAACACCGTGAGGTTTTGATTCTGGTCGGCGCATCGGGCTTTTCGACCAAAGAAGCCGCAGCGATGATGGGTGTCGCGATTGGCACGGTCAAAAGCCGGACCAGTCGGGCGCGCAAACGTTTGTCAGAGCTGATGGGCCTTGCCGAGGGCGAGGACGTGATTGACGGGGTCGATCAGACAACCTTTGGCGTGATGAGCCGGTCAGCGGTACGCGTGGCATGAGCGTAAGGCACTGGCGCACCGCCCTGCGGTCTCTTTCGTTCCAGTTTGCATTTCTTCTGGCAATTGCGCTGCTGCCGATTGGCGCGGTTGCCTTGATACAGACTGTAAATCTGGAAGACGAGGCGCAGGCCCGCACGGCGTCGGCATTGGTCGGTGCAGCATTGAGGGCGGCGGCCCAAGAAACCCAATTTATCGTGCGCACCCAAGGAACTGTCGTAGGTCTGGCAGCGGGTGTAGGCGCGGTTGTTGATGACCCTATAGCCTGCGCCGACCTGATGCAGAACGTCGCCCGCCAGGACAGCGCCATGACATTGGTCGCCTTCATTCCGGTAAGTGGGGTGATGACATGCTCAAACACAGGCAAGACGCACGACTTTTCGGCGTCACCGCGTTTTGCCGAAGTGCGCGATAGCAGGGTGGCGACATTTTCGGTCAACACGGCGGGTCCCGTCTCGGGCACCTCGGTTCTGGGCCTGTCCTATCCGGTGTTTGACACAGCGAACACGTATGTGGGTTTTGTCTCGATTTCATTATCCCATGATGCGCTTGCAGATATGGCAGGTGTCGCCCCTACCGGTCTGGGTGCTGATCATCCCCCTGTCGCGTTCTGGACGTTCGACAAGACCGGCATGGTCCTAAGCGCCAACATCGCCCTTGATCAGGTGGCCATGGTGCTGCCGCAAGACCGCCCGCTTGCAGGCTTTGTCGGTCAGCCAGAGTCGGTGTTTCGCACTGCGACCACGGTGGGGCGTCGGCAAACATTTGCCGTGGTGCCGTTGGTCAAGGATGAACTTTATCTGATGGCAAGCTGGCGTCATGACGAAGCGGCGATCGTCAACCGCTTTGGTGTTTCGCCGTATCTTTACCCGGTTCTGATGTGGCTGGTCAGTGTGATCGTCGCGGTCTTTGCCGCTGAACGTCTGGTCACGCGTCACGTTCGCACCTTAAGCAGGTCGATCATGCGCTTTTCGTTGGGCGACCGGCGGCTTAATCCCGTTGACCTGCACGCCGCCCCGGTTGAGTTGCAGCAGATGGGCGATGCCTATTCGATGATGACCGAAAGTGTCATCCGGGGTGAGGCGGAACTGGAAGACAGCTTGCACCAGAAGGAAACCCTGCTGCGTGAACTGCACCACCGCGTCAACAACAACCTGCAATTGATCGCATCCGTGATGAACATTCAGACCCGGCAGTCCCAAAGCACCGAAGCCAAAACTCTGCTGAAAAACCTGCAGGAACGGGTGATGAGCCTCGCCACCATCCACCAAAGCCTGTTTGAGACGACCGGTCTTGTCGATGTAAAAGCGCGAGAGTTGATCCCCGACATCGTGCGCCAGATTGTTGCCCTGTCGTCGGGCCGCGTCAGGTTGGCCGATGTGAAGACCGACATTGACGATATACGGCTGGTGCCAGATCAGGCGGTGCCGATGTCGCTTGTGCTTGCCGAAGGGTTGACTGACGCCATCAAAACCTCTGGCGCGTCGCGCGGCAATCCGGCAAACGTCCGTTTTAGCCTAAAATCGGTTGATGGCAGCAATGTGATGCTGCAGATCAGCCATCCGGTTGTGAAGTCGCAAGCTGCTGCCTCGGGGGCCGATCACGCCCACAGCAGCATCGGCGCGCAACTTATGACGGCTTTTGCCCAACAGCTTGGCGGAAAACTAGCGACGCAAGCTGACGAGACGACCCATACGCTAAGCCTGTCGTGGACGGTCGCCCCATCGAACAGCGCGTCTGACGGGCAAAATCCTGCGCAGACCTGAGATGCGGTTCGGCAATCCTTCATCCCTGACGCGGTAAATAGAGGGAACCTGCACGGCCAATTATAGTTTTTGAGGGGGGCTGATGCAGCCGATAAAGTCCCTCAACCGGCCTGTGTTCGCTGCCTCTGGCACCGCCAGAGCATGAGATTGGCCCGCAGCCCTTCTGTCGGCAGATGTGGCTCAAACGCCAAGCCCCGTGATCCCATAGCTGATTTCCAGCTTGCCCAATTCCGGCCCCCACAGTGCTGCGCTGAAAACAGTATTGGCCTTAGCTCCGGTCGAAATCCGCAGCCGTCAGCAGAAGGTTGGCGATCAAATTGATCGCGATATCAGCCACTCCGTCGCCATTTACGTCTATGGTCAAAGTGCTGCCATCATACCGGGCTTCAGAGTTGTCAGAGCCGCCGGTAAAAGCAAGGTTGCCACGGTATGCGAACGTGCCGACCAGCATGGACTTGACCTCCAGAACGTCGGTGTGGGAGAATCGTTGAAATTCCAGATCGTGTCGACATCGCCCGCCGCATGGTCGCCTTGGGTATAGACGATGCGGGTATGGCCGGTTCCCAAGCAGTGGATCTGATCCGACCCTTGTCCACCGTAAACCGTGTCATCGCCGTCACCGGCGTCAATCATGTCATCGCCGATCCCGCCATAGATCACGTCATTGCCGGTGCCACCCAACAGACTGTCATGGCCGCCATCGCCCGTGACATAGTCATGTCCGTTTGCGTCGTTTTGCGGGTCATCGACGAAAAGGTCGTTACCAGAACCCAATGAGATGACATCCAGACCAAAATCGCCATAGACCGTGTCATTGCCGTAACCGCCATAGACCGTGTCATTGCCGTCACCGGCATAGATCGAGTCGTAGCCAATGCCGCCGTAGACAAGGTCATTGCCAAGACCGCCGTAGACCTTGTCCCGGTCCAGTGACCCCGTGAATTTGTCGTTTCCCGCGCGCAGGTCAAACGCGTCGCCGCCGAAAATCTCAGTCACCAAACCCGAAAAATCCCACAGATCCGCCCCTGCAGTCCCGACCAGATTGCGCCCCAATACCAGGAATTCAAAACCCGAGGCCGCGCTGAGATTCAAGGTTTGGACGACAAATTCACCGGCGGAAAAGTAGTCGCCAAGGTGCAGCGTATCCAGCGCCAGCTTTTGCACCGTGATGGTGTTCAGGCCCAGACGGAACCCGTCGGACAGGAACAACTGATCAATGCCTGCGCCGCCGTAAAACAGATCACCGACGCCGATGTTTTCGAAGGCGTTCAGAACGTCATTGCCAGACCGCCGTCCCTATACTCATCGCCGCCGCCGCCATACAGCAGGTCATTGCCCTGAACGGACAGATAGCCGCTGTCACCGTAGATGTCGTCATCGCCCAGACCACCGGTCAGAACGTCGTTGCCCGCATTGCCCCAAAGCGTGTCGTGCCCGGCGCCTGCGGTGATTGTGTCAGACCCCAGGGACCCGTCGATCTCTGCCGACCGGCTGCCCAACCGTGAGGTGAAATCTACCGAACCCGCCGCTGAAAACCCCAAAGTGACCGCCGAGACGGGATCGCCGGGCGACACCTCAATCGCCGTGTAACCCGCAAATTGCGCCGGGGTCAGGTCGATGAAATCGCCGAATGTGTAAAGACCAGTCGTGAAAACCGCGCAACATTATGAACGCTTAAAGGGCACGGGCGGAAGGGCGGGCAAAGCCTTGGCGCGTAAGCTTGGGCAGAAGGTTGCACAGCTCTGCCTTTGATTCAAACGAAAGATGGATCGCCAGCGCCTGCTGCTGCGTGCTTTGGGGCCAATGACCTTCCACAAGTCCGGCTCACATCTTCAGCCCGATATCTGGCCTACAAAGGATGCCCGATCCCCACCTGTACGGCTTTACCCAAAGCCTCAGACGACCGTCTCACCACCGTCCACCACAAGGATTTGTCCGGTCATGTAACTCGACCGGTCCGACACCAGAAACAACACCGCCTCGGCGATTTCTTCGACGGCGGCCCAGCGGCCCAACGGAACTTTGGTCGCAACATACGCCTCTATCTCGGCCCGTCCGCCCATCTGCGCAATGAAGGGCGCGTTGAACGGGGTGTCGACCCAGCCGGGGCACAGCGCATTCACCCTTATGCCGAACCGCGCATAGTCGCCCGCCATCTGCCGGGTCATCGCAATGACGGCATGTTTGGTGGTGGTATAGGCGATCATCTCACGGTCATACAGCACGCCAGAGCTGGACGAGGTGTTCACGATCACCCCCTTTTTCGCCGCCTTCATATGCGGCATGACCAGCCGCGCCCCCATGAAATGCGCCCGCACGTTCA
>JBBRKS010000071.1:0-19448 GCA_038231775.1 Rhodobacterales bacterium
CGTTTGCCGGCGGATGGACGCTGCAACCCGAAGGGTCAACTCTGGGCTTTCAGTCGGTCAAGAATGACACCAAGGTTGAGATGAACTCTGTCGCGACCTTTTCCGGCTCAATCTCGCCCGACGGAGCGGCAGAGGTGCATGTGGCGCTGGATTCCATCGACACCCATATTGACCTGCGCAATGTGCGGATGCGGTTTTTGTTCTTTGAAACCTTCAAATTCCCCGAGGCTGTGATCAGCGCCCGGATCGACCCTGCCTTGCTGACCGACCTGCCCGTCAAACGCCGCATCCTGACCACGGTGCCGGTGACGCTGACCCTGCACGGTGTCACCAAAGACATCAGCGCCAATGTCGCCATCACCCTGATTTCCAATGACATGGTTGCCGTCTCCAGCGTCGGGATAATCCCTGTGGCGGCTGCCGACTACGATCTGGCAGGCGGCATTGAAAAGCTGCAAGAGGCGGCCAAGGTCAAGCTGGTTCCGGTCGGATCGGTGGCCTTTGACTGGATATTTGCGCGCAACGGAACCACGGTCGCCCCGGTGCAGACCGCCGTGTCCGGGGCTGCGGCTGCCATGGAAACCCAAGGCAACTTTGACGCCGACGCCTGCAAGGTGCGTTTTGATACCCTGAGCCATGCGGGCAACATCACCTTCGCCTCGGGTTCTGCCCGGCTGGATGTGGCGGGTTCGGCTGTGCTGGACACCCTGCTGGACGTGGTCAACCGCTGCCCCGACATGAAGGTTGAAATCGGCGGCCATACTGATGATGTGGGGTCAGACGCCACGAATCTGACCCTGTCAGACCGCCGCGCCGCCTCGGTTCTGGAGTATCTGCAAGGCAAGGGCGTCAGTGTCAGCCGCCTTGCCGCCAAAGGCTACGGCGAGGCCGACCCGCTTGTCGCGAATGACACTGAGGCAAACCGCGCCCTGAACCGGCGGATAGAGTTCGTCGTGCTGCAATGATGTGAACCGAACGCCCAGCCTGATCGGTCCTCAAAGCCCGAAATCCCCCCGAAAAGTCCGGCCCAATACCTGCCAAGAAGCCGATTCCATCCAAGAAGGTTGCCATGTTCCATTTTGTTCTCTCCCGGCTGATCCTTGTCCTTGCGCTGTTTGCGCCGATTCCCGCCCTTGCCGAAAAGGTGGCGCTGGTGATTGGCATGGGGGCTTACCAGCATGTCGTGACGCTGAAGAACACCATCAACGACGCCCGCAACGTCGGTGCCAAGCTGGAACAGGCGGGCTTCAAGGTCACCTATGCGATTGATGCCACCCAGGCCGACCTTTTGACCACGATGCAGGTTTTCAGCTTTCAGGCCGAAACGGCGGACATCGCGCTGATCTACTACGCAGGCCACGGGGTCGAGGCGAGTGGTGAGAATTACCTGATCCCGGTCGACGCGCAGGTCGCCTCCAACAAAGACGTCCAACGCGTCGGCATCTCTTTGGCGCAGATGCTGGCCACGGTGGAAACCGCCCGCAAAATCCGCATCGTCATTCTGGATGCCTGCCGCAATAACCCGTTCGGTGACTTGATTGATACCGCAGCCAAGCCCGACCCGGCCACCAAGGCCAAAAGCACGGACAGCCGCTCTGCCGGGGTGGCGGGTCTGGCGCCGGTCAACCCCGACCTTGGCACGCTGGTCGCCTTTGCCGCCAAAGAGGGCGAGGTTGCCCTCGACGGTGCCGGTGGCGACAGCCCCTACGCCACCGCCCTGATGCAAACCCTTGATAAACCTGATCTGGAAGTCAGCCTGATGTTCCGTCAGGTGCGCGACGAGGTGCTGAAACAGACCCACAACCTTCAGGAACCCTACACCTATGGCTCGCTGTCCGGCACGCCCTACTACCTTGCGGGTTCGTCCGACGGCACGCCCGATCTGGCTGTGGTGTCGGATAAACGTGAGGCTTGGGCCGCAGCCTTTTCGCGCCCCGACAAAGAGCAAGAGTTGCGCGCGCTGGCCGAACAGGGTGACACGCGGTCAATGGTCGGTCTGGGCTACATCCATCAGGACCCCAAAGATGCGCGCTATGACCCGGCCCAGTCGATCGAGTTTTTCACCAAGGCCGCCGATGCCGGGGCCCCCGACGCACAATTCGAACTGGCGCGGATCTATGAACAAGGCCTTGGCGTCACCCCAGACCCGGCCAAGGCGTTGTCGCTGTACAAGGCCTCAGCCGCGCAAGGCTTTGCCGATGCGCTGAACGATCTGGGCTTTTTCTACTTTCAGGGCGGGCTTGGCGTGCAGATTGATCAGGCCACCGGCATCGACTATTTCCGTCAGGCCGCCGATCAGCGCCAGACAGAGGCGATGTTCAACTATGCCGGGATGATCGACAACGGGCTGGTGCCCGGCGCAGGCCCGCCAGAGGCAGCACACTACATCTACGAGTCTCTGCGCAACGGCGATGACAAGGTGCTGAACCAGATGCAGACCAACTCTGACAGCTTCACGCTGCAAACCCGGATCGAGATTCAGAAGATCCTGAAACAGCACGCTTTCCTGACCGGCAAGACCGACGGCAAATTCGGCGCGTCCACCACCAAGGCGCTGCGTCTGGCCTACGGTCTGACCGGCTGATCGGCCAGCGCCGCAATGCGTTGCGCGATTGTCCCGCTTCCCAAGGTAATCGCGCAAGCAAGCGAAAGGTAGCGGTGTACCACACGTGTGCAATTCCAGCCGGGGCAATCGCGCAAGCCCGCATCAGGTCGCGGATGATCACTGGCGCGCATATAGCCCCTTGTGCCCCGGGCAATCGCGCAACCTCGCGTCAGGGGGCTACGTTGAACCGGCAAGTAGGCCAAACCCCGCGACAAAACGCCCACCGCCAACATTCAAACCCCGCAGCACATCGACCGGACCCGCCACCACACACCGCAAGCCCACAACAAGGCCCTGCCCGGTTGTTTTACCAGTTGAAATTGCGCACGTTCCACACCAAGGATTGAGTGGGCCCCGCCCGCCCCAAATATACCTGCCGCAAGTCCTACAGACCCCAACACCGAAAGCCTCTTGATGCGCGCCATGTTCCGCACCTTGTTGTCCGCCGTCTTTGCCGCCACGCTGACCCTGTCGGGGGCGGCCCTCATGGCGCAGACCACAGACACCACCACCGCAGCACCGGATGCCACCACTCCAGCCCCGGCAGCCAGCACCGAAAGCAGCGGCATCGTGGCCGACGCCACCGCCGCAATCACCACCCACACCGATGTCGCGGTCGGCGCCTATATTCTGCGGCTGTCCAATGTCTCACCGCAAAACGGATCGTTCGATGTCGACATGTGGCTGTGGTTCCGCTGGAAGGGCACCGATGTGCGCCCCGACCAGACTTTTGAAATCGTCAACGGCGTGATCTCGTCGCGCTCTGACGCGCAGGTCGAGGATGACGGCGGCATCAACTATGCAACCGTCCGGGTGCAAGCCACGATCTTCCACGATTTCGACGTGCGCCGCTTCCCGCTCGACAACCATATCATCACGCTGCAGATGGAAGACGCCGAGCTGAACAATTCGCAGCTGACCTATTCGGCAGACACCGGCACCGGCATTGACCCCGCCGTTCACGTATCAGGCTGGAAAGTTGCGATGCAGCCGTCGGCGGTGGAAACCCATGTCTACGATACCGATTACGGCCTGCGCAGTGCGGGAAAAGAGGCGTCGAATTACTCGCGCCTGACCTTTGCCATATCGCTGGACCGCACCTCTGTCGCCCCCCTGTTCAAAAGCTTCTGGATCTCCGCCCTCGCGGTTCTGCTGGGCCTGCTGGCGTTTCTGATCAAGGCCGATGACCTTGATGCGCGCTTTGGCATGGGGGTTGGTTCGATCTTCGCGGCCTCTGCCAACACGTTTGTGATCACCGGATCGCTGCCGCCCACCACCGCCGTCACGCTGGCCGAACAGATCAACCTGATCGCGGTCGGTATCATCTTTGTCGCCGTGTTTGTGTCAATCTGGTCGCTGCGCCTGCGCTACAAAGACCGCGAGGAGGACAGCCTTAAACTCGACATGCGCGCCTTGTGGGTGCTGGGCCTGATATATCTGATCCTGAACGCCCTCGCCTTGGCGTTCGACTTCTCGGGTGGAAATGGCTGATATGTTGATTGGACCGAAGTGCTGATTGGAATCGACTGGGGCGGCACCAAGATCGAAGGTGTCGCCATGACCCCGGCGGGTGTGGAACTGCTGCGCCTGCGGGTTGACACGCCGCGCCACGATTACCCCGGCTGCATCGCCAAAATCGTGGAAATGATTGCCGCTTTGGAGACACAGACCGGCCAGACCGGCTCGATCGGCATCGGCATACCCGGTTCGCTTGAACCGCAAAGCCGTCTTGGCAAAGGGGCGTCCTCAACCTGGCTTTTGGGCCAACCGGTCGAGGCTGACCTGCAAAAGGCGATCAACCGCCCGATCAAGGTGGAAAACGACGCCGACTGCCTTGCCGCATCAGAGGCGACCGACGGCGCTGGCCAAGGCTACAACGTCGTGTTCGCTGTCATCCTGGGCTCTGGTGCAGGCGCTGGCATCGCAGTCGGTGGTCGTGCCCATCACGGGCCGAACAATTCTGGCGGGGAATGGGGCCACAACCCCCTGCCCTTCCCCGACACCACCGAAATCCCCGGTCAAGCCTGCTATTGCGGCCGACATGGCTGCATGGAAACCTGGGTATCGGGGCGCGCCTTTGAAGGCCAATACGCGCTGCACACCGGGCAAACCCTGAAAGCCGGCGCGATCATGGACCTGAAACGCAACGGCGACCGCCTCGCCTCGATGCTGTGGGACCGCTACATTTCCCGCGTGGCGCGCGGGCTGGCAACCGTGGTCAACACGCTGGACCCGGATGTGTTCGTCATGGGCGGTGGCATGTCCAACGTCGACGAACTGTATCAGGACCTGCCGCGTGAGTTGGCAAAACGCACCTTCTCGACCGTCTTTCACACCCCGATCCTGCGCAACATCCACGGCGACGCCAGCGGCGTGCGCGGTGCCGCATGGCTATGGAAATAACCCGATTTTGGAAAACCAGATGACCCCTCGCCACACCCTAGCATTGACCGTGATCCAAGAGGCCGGAACGCTGGCCCAAGGCTATTTCGCCAACCTGTCGGCCCTGACGATCAAGTCCAAAGGCCTGCAGGATATGGTGTCAGAGGCCGACCTGAACTGCGAACTGCTGATCAAGAAACGCATCTTCGACGCCTTCCCGCAAGACGCATTTCTGGGCGAGGAAACCGGTGTCACCGCGTTTGAACCGGGACAGGGCATCTGGGTGGTAGACCCGATTGACGGCACGCAACCTTTCATCTCTGGCATGTCAAACTGGTGCATCTCGATCGCCTTTGTGCAAGGCGGCAACTTGCAATTCGGCATGGTCTACTGCCCCGAACGAAACGAACTTTTCACGGGCGGTGTTGGCATTCCTGCCACACTGAACGGCAAGCCCGTCACCCGCCACCCCGGCAAATCCCTGCGCGAGGGCATCACCGGCATGGGCTATTCCACGCGGCTGAAACCGGAAGCCTTCCTGCGCCCGTTTGAGGCATTCCTGCGCGAAGGGGGCATGTTTTACCGTGACGGTTCGGGGGCGCTTGACCTGTGTTATGTCGCGGCAGGCCGCCTGATCGGCTACTTTGAACCCCACATCAACTCATGGGACTGCCTCGGCGCCATCGCCGTGATCGAAGCGGCAGGACTGCGCGTCAACGACTTTCTCGCCAATGATGGCCTGACCAAAGGCAACCCCATCGTGGCAGGCGTGCCCGAAGTCTACGACGACCTGCTGCGCATATCCAAACTATGATGGCCTTTTGCCGCAGGCCATCCGACGCAAGGGCGTCAGCAGTCCAACGGCTGCAGCCGCGACAAATCGCGGCTTGGCAGGGCGCACCAGATCAACCGCACCGACAAACAAGCGCTCGCCCCGCCCAACCTATGCTTTGCCCGATTTGCTTTGAGTATTTGGACAAAGAGCAAATGCAAGCAGGTCGCCTTTGATTTGCTCTTTACCCAAATACTCCCGCCAGAGGCAACGCCCAAGCCGGTTGGCGCTTGCGCCAGAGGCGAGACAAAAGGAATGCGCCTTTTGGCGCGCTATTTGAGACAGCAGCTTGGGGCGCGACAAACCGTGGATATCGCGCCGTCAAAGGTTAACATAAAGTCGGAAGCATGGGTATTACAACCACATGGGCGGGATATCACGTGTGATATCCCGCCCAATTCACACCTGTACGCCGGGGTACACCCCGACTCTACCCCCTAGAAAAACGCCTGCAACCCGGTGATCGCCCGCCCCAAAATCAAGGCATGCACGTCATGTGTGCCTTCATAGGTGTTCACCGTCTCAAGGTTGACCATGTGCCGCATCACTTGGAAATCCTCGGAGATCCCGTTGCCACCGTGCATATCGCGCGCCCACCGCGCCGCATCCAACGCCTTGCCGCAATTGTTGCGCTTGATGATTGATATCATCTCGGGGGCCGCATTCGCCTCGTCCATCAGCCGACCAACCCGCAGGCAGGCCTGCAGGCCCAGCGAGACCTCGGTCATCATGTTGGCGAGCTTCAGCTGGAACAGCTGTGTCTGCGCCAAAGGCTTGCCGAACTGCCGCCGGTCCAACCCATATTGCCGGGCCGCGCCCATGCAGAACTCTGCTGCCCCCATCACGCCCCATGCGATGCCGTAGCGCGCCCGGTTCAGACAACCGAACGGCCCCTTCAGCCCCTCGACAAACGGCAGCAGCGCGTCCTCACCCACCTCGACGTCCTTCATCACTATTTCGCCGGTGATCGAGGCACGCAGGGACAGCTTGCCGCCGATCTTTGGCGCGGAAAGCCCCTTCATCCCCTTGTCGAGCACAAAGCCGCGGATTTTGCCGCCATGCGCCTCGGACTTGGCCCAGATCACGAAGACATCCGCGATCGGCGCGTTCGAAATCCACATCTTTGACCCGTTCAGAACATAGCCGTTCGCGGTCTTTTTGGCGTTGGTTTTCATGCCAGCCGGATCGGACCCGGCATCGGGCTCGGTCAGACCAAAGCAGCCGATCCATTCGCCCGACGACAGTTTCGGCAGATATTTCATCCGCTGCGCTTCGGTCCCGTAGGCGTAGATCGGGTACATCACCAAAGAGCTTTGCACCGACATCATCGACCTGTAGCCCGAATCCACCCGCTCCACTTCCCGCGCAATCAGACCGTAGGCGACATAGGACGCCCCCAACCCGCCGTATTCTTCCGGGATCGTGGCGCCCAACAGGCCCATCTCGCCCATCTCACGAAAAATCGCGGGGTCGGTCGATTCGTCGCGGTAGGCGGCAATCACGCGGGGCTGCAGCTTTTCTTGCGCATAGCTGCGGGCGGCGTCGGCCAGCATCCGTTCTTCCTCGGTCAGCTGATCGGCCAGCCGGAACGGGTCCTGCCAATCAAAGCGGCCCAGATCCGGGGCATCCTTGGCCTTCAGTTTCGGGCGGGCGGGCATCTGGTCTTGCATGGCAACCTCCATCAATCTGTCCTGACATCTGCCACAAACCGGGGCATAAGGAAACCGAAACGACCTCACCATTCCATGAGGAAACCTCATATGCTGGCGCGCCGCTACCTGCCCTCGATCCCCTCGCTGCTGGCACTAGAGGCGGTGGACCGGCTTGGGTCGGCATCGGCTGCGGCCGACGAACTGAACCTGACCCAAGGGGCCATCAGCCGCCAGTTGCAGACCCTTGAAGGGCAGTTGGGCGTCCCCCTTCTGATCCGCGACAAGCAGCGTCTGCGCCTGACCCCGGCGGCGCAAGACTTTGTGCTTGAGGCGCGGCACGCCTTACAAAGGCTCAGCCAGGCCTCACTTTCCTTGCGGGCCAACCCCAGTGGCGGGTCGCTGAACCTTGCGATCCTGCCCGCGTTCGGCATGCATTGGCTGGCCCCGCGTCTGGCCCGCTTTGCTGCCCTGCACCGCGAGGTGACGGTCAACCTGTCCACCCGCCTCAAACCCTTTGACTTCACCGGCAGTGCCTTCGATGCGGCCATTCACTACGGGCGTCAGGATTGGCCGGGGGTCGACTATCTTAAGCTGATGGACGAGGACATTCTGGCTGTCGCGGCCCCCGGTTTTGCAAAGCTGAGCGCGGCGGCACAGCTTCTGTCCCTGCCCCTGTTGCAACTTGAAAGCCGTTCGGGCGACTGGGGCCGTTGGCTTTCGCATCACGGTCAGCCGAATGTGCGGCCTCCTGCGATGCTGTTTGACCAGTTCGCTACGATGCAGCAGGCGGTTTTGTTGGGCATGGGGGCGGCTTTGTTGCCGCTGTTCCTGATCGAGCAAGACCTCGCGGAAGGCCGCCTGATTGCTCTGTTCGGCCCCCCGATCCGGGCACAGGGGGCCTATTACCTTGTCTGGCCGAAAGACCGCCCGCCGCGCGCGCCCCTGTCTTCGTTCAGAAACTGGCTGGCGCAAAACCCCTGACAGTTCCATCGCGGCCCACTACCCACCCTTCCCTGCCCCTTGCCTTCGCCCCAGTCACACGCCAATCTGCGCCCCAAAACCACCCTCAATCCCTCTCGGAGACCCCCCCATGAAAATCGGTGACGTGTCGTTCTGGTATGCCGACATCGGCCTGCCCGAAACCCGCCGTCCGGCTTTGGCTGGCGATACGTCTGTGGATGTGGCCATCATCGGGGCGGGCTATACCGGGCTTTGGTCGGCGTGGTATCTCAAACAGGCGCGGCCTGATCTGAACATTCTGGTCATCGAAAAAGAGTTCGCGGGCTTTGGCGCTTCGGGGCGCAATGGCGGGTGGTGCATGGGCACCTTTGCCTGGGACCATGACCGCTATGCCAAAAAGACCTCGCGTCAGGCCGTGCTGGACATGGCCGCCCATCTGCGCGGCACGGTGGCCGAGATTGCGCGGGTCTGCCAGGAGCAGGGCATTGACGCCGATTTCCTGCCGACCGAAGAGCTGATGATCGCGTCAAACCCGGCCCAGATGGTGCGGTTGAAGGCCGAACTGGCCCATCGCCACCACTGGGGTGAAGAAAACCGCGTGCGCGAATTATCCGCCGCCGAGGTGCGCCAGCGCATCACGGTTCCGGGTGTGACGGGCGCTTTGTCGATCACCGGGATGGCGCGGGTTCAACCGGCAAAGCTGGTGCGTGGTCTGGCCGATGCGGTCGAATGCGCCGGGGTGCGGATTGTCGAGGGGACGGAGGTTCTTTCCTCTGCTTCCGGTGAGGTTGTCACCGCCAAGGGCACAGTGAAGGCGCCGATCATCCTGCGCGGAACCGAAGGTTTCACCGCCACCCTGAAAGACCACAAGCGCGACTGGTTGCCGTTGAATTCGGCCCAGATCGCCACGGCCGTTTTGTCGCCCGAGGTTTGGGCCAAGATCGGCTGGGACGGGCACGAACTGATCGGCGATCTGAACAATTCGTACTGTTATTGCCAGCGCACGCGTGAGGGGCGCATCACGGTCGGCGCGCGCGGGGTGCCTTACAAGTTCGGCTCGAAGATGGACAAAAACGGCGCCCCGGACCCCGAAACAATCCGCCGCCTGACTGAGGTTTTGCACCGCTATTTCCCCGAGGCGGCCGCTTATCCGATCGAACATGCGTGGTGCGGTGTCATCGGCGTGCCGCGGGACTGGTGTGCCACGGTGGGGTTTGACAAGGCGACGGGGCTGGGCTGGGCGGGGGGTTATGTCGGGGTTGGGGTTTCAACCTCTAACCTTGCCGGGCGGACGCTGGCCGATCTGGCCTTGGGCCGCGATACTGAAATCACCCGCCTGCCTTGGGTCAACCGGCGCGTCCGGTCGTGGGAGGTCGAGCCGTTTCGGTGGCTGGGGGTTCACACGATGTATGCGCTGCTGCGGATCGCTGACAAGCGCGAGGAAAGGCTGGGAATTCCGCCGTCCCGGTTTGCCAAGTTCGGGAATTGGCTGACGGGGCGGCATTGAGATTGGGGGCAATTGGCGTGTGATATCGAAGGATAACACACGTGTTATGCTGATTATGCTATTGATTTTAATGTATATTCGAAATTTTGTTAATCATTTGTTAGGTTTTATATCACACCTTTTCGGGCCGTATCACACGGGCGTGCGCTTGAAAGAAAGGCGGTTTTTCCGGTTTGGCTGAAGGTTTGCCAACAGCATTGCAGGTTTTGGAAGTGTGCCGGTGGGGGTTTTGGCCTTGGGCCATTCGGCTGCGGCACGGTGATTGCCACACGTCAGCCGCCTGCCGCAGCACGTCAGCCCAAAATGCCTTATCGGCCCAGCACAGCAATCTGGGTTTCGGCAGAGCGTTGGATGTCGGCCAGCGTCAGGCTTTCGATCAACAGAAGATACGACCAGAATACCTCGGCGAACACTTTGCGGATGCGGCAGGTTTCTTCGTCGCTGCAATCCTCGCAGCGTTGGTAGGCGCGGCGCGACAGGCAGGGCAAGGGGGCAATCGGGCCGTCAATCATGCGCAACAGTTCAGAGATCGACACCGCCTCGGGCGGTTTGATCATCTGATAGCCGCCGGTCCGCCCCCGGGTCGAGGCAATGAAACCGGCGTTGCGGATTTCCAACAGGATATGTTCCAAAAACCGCTTGGGCGCGCCAGAGCGTTTGGCGATCTGTTCAATCGTCAGCGCCTCTGGTTTGGGCCGGGCCGCTTCATCCGCCAAGGTTAACAGGGCTTTGAGCGCATATTTCATCTTCTGCGTGATCATTCTTCAGACCTAGACGGAAGGCCGGACAGAATCAACGCGGAATGGCTGAGTTTTCGCATTTGGACCCTATTTTGCCGTCAAGTCCCGATTGA
Organism: Rhodobacterales bacterium; assembly: GCA_038231775.1. GTDB lineage: Bacteria > Pseudomonadota > Alphaproteobacteria > Rhodobacterales > Rhodobacteraceae > Stagnihabitans. The sequence goes on from JBBRKS010000071.1 coordinate 10,792, forward strand.
AACCGATCTGGAAACACTGGCCGGGCAATTGTGGCCGCGCGCCACATTCCGGGCCAAGTTTGATCAATTTACCCTTGGGAAGCGTCCAACTTCCGCCCAACCCGACCCCTAAGCGTGGGTTGGAGTACCCTTGTCCGAGGTTCATTGGGCTGGGTCGTTAATGGAGAACCACAATGACTGTTTTCACCGGTACCACTGGCAGCGACACTTTGACGGGCGCGGCGACCAACGATTCCCTTAGCGGACTTGCTGGCAACGACACCCTGTATGGCGGGGCGGGCGATGACACGCTGGTCGGTGGTGCGGGCAGCGACTCGTTGGACGGTGGAACCGGGTTTGACATCATAGATTATTCGGGCTCTGCGGCGGCAGTGTCGGTCAACCTGACAACCGGGGTAGGATCGGGCGGCGATGCGGCGGGCGATGTGATCACGCTGGGCACGGTTGAGGCGATCACCGGATCAGGCTTCAACGACACGCTGACCGGCGACGGGTTCGACAACCTGCTGTCAGGTGGCGCTGGCAACGACTCGCTGTACGGGGGGGCGGGCAATGACACGCTGATCGGCGGCGCGGGCAATGACAGCTTTGACGGCGGCACCGGGTTTGACTGGCTGGATTACAGCGGGTCGGCCTCTGGGATCACGCTGACGATTGGCGGCACCGGTGTGGGCGGCGATGCGGCTGGCGACACGATGGTGGCCAACTCGATCGAGGGGCTGATTGGCACGGCGTTCAACGATGCGCTGACCGGCGATTCCAACGCAAACTGGCTGAAGGGCGCGGCGGGCAATGACAGCCTGTATGGCGGCGCGGGCGATGACACGCTGACCGGCGGGACCGGCAACGACATCATCGACGGCGGGTCGGGCGTTGATACCGTGGACTATTCCACCTCGTCGGCCGGGGTCAACGTCACGGTCAACGGGTCGGCCAACACCGGCGGCGATGCGCAAGGCGATGTGCTGACCACGGTTGAAAACCTGATCGGGTCGGCGTTCAACGACACGCTGACAGGCGATGCCGGCAACAACGCATTGTATGGTGGCGCGTTCAACGACATTCTTTCGGGTGGGGCGGGCAACGACAGTCTGTATGGCGGGTCCGAGAATGACACGCTGATCGGCGGCGCTGGCAATGACGTGCTGGATGGCGGTTCGGGCATTGATACGGTCGATTATTCCGCCTCAGGCGCGGCGGTCAACGTTATCGTGAACGGAGCAACCAACACCGGCGGTGACGCGGCGGGCGATGTGCTGACGACGGTTGAGAACCTGATCGGCTCGGCGTTCAACGACACGTTAAGCGGCGATGCGGGCGACAATGCGCTGTATGGCGGCGCGTTCAACGACGCTTTGTCGGGCGCTGCGGGCAACGATTCACTTTATGGCGGCACCGGCGATGACACCCTGATCGGTGGCGCGGGCAATGACGTCATTGACGGCGGCACGGGCAATGACACGGTGGACTATTCCGCCTCTGGTGCTGCGGTCAACGTCACGGTCAACGGGTCTTCCAACACCGGCGGTGATGCGCAAGGCGATGTTCTGACCACGGTTGAGAATCTGGTCGGGACAGGGTTCGCCGACACGCTGAGCGGTGATGCGGGCAACAATGCGCTGTATGGTGGGGCTTCGGGTGACAGTCTTTCCGGCGGTGCTGGCAATGACAGCCTGTATGGTGGAACCGAGAATGATACGCTGATCGGTGGCGCTGGAAACGACGTGCTGGATGGCGGCGCGGGCGTTGATACGGTGGACTATTCCGCCTCAACCGCTGGCGTCAACATCACCATTGGCGGGGCTGCTGGCACGGGCGGCGATGCGGCGAGCGATCTGGTCACGACGGTTGAGGTGCTGATCGGCACCTCGTTCAACGACACCCTGGGTGGCGATGCGGGCGACAACACGCTGTACGGCGGGGCCTTGAACGACAGCCTTTCGGGCGGGGCGGGCAATGACAGCCTGTATGGCGGGTCTGAAAATGACACCCTGAACGGGGGCGCTGGCAGCGACGTGATCGACGGTGGCACCGGCACCGATACGGTGGACTATTCTGGCTCGGGCTCGGCCGTCAACGTCACGGTCAACGGGGCTGCGAACACTGGCGGCGATGCGGCGGGCGACGTGCTGACCGCGGTTGAGAACCTGACCGGGTCGGCCTTTAACGACACCCTGACCGGCGATGCCGGGGCCAACGTGCTTTTGGGCGGTGCGGGCGACGACAGCCTGATCGGCGGGGCCGGTGCCGACAAGATTGACGGGGGTGCGGGTGTCGATACGGTAGACTATTCCGACTCGGGCGCTGCGGTCAAAGTGACCGTCAACGGGTCTTCCAACACCGGTGGCGATGCGGCGGGCGACATTCTGACCACGGTCGAGAATTTGATCGGTTCGGCCTATGGTGACACGCTGAGCGGAGATGCCGGCAACAATGCGCTGTATGGCGGCGCGTCAACTGACAGCCTTTCGGGCGGCGCGGGCAACGACAGCCTGTATGGCGGCACCGAGAATGACACGCTGGTTGGTGGTGCGGGCGCTGACCTGCTGGACGGCGGCGCAGGCACCGATATTGCCGACTATTCGGCATCAACTGCCGGGGTAAATGTCGGGTTGAGCGGGGCGGCCGGTACGGGCGGCGATGCGGCGGGCGACGTTCTGACCGGGATCGAGAATCTGACCGGTTCGGCCTATAACGACACACTGGCCGGTGATGCGGGCGACAACGTGATTTCCGGCGGGGCGGGCAATGACAGCCTGACCGGCGGGGCCGGGTCCGACACGATTGACGGCGGTGCTGGCACGGCTGACATTGTCGACTATTCAACCTCGACTGCCGCAGTCTCTGTCACGCTGGGTGGCGATTATACTGGTGGCGATGCGACGGGCGATGTGGTCACCAACGTCGAGGGTGTGACGGGGTCGGCCTACAACGACACGCTGATCGGCGATGCCGGGGCCAATATGCTGTACGGCGGTGCTGGCGACGACATTCTGCGCGGCGGTGCCGGGGCTGACACGATTGACGGTGGTGCGGGCTTTGACCTGGTCGACTATTCCAGCTCGTCCTCGGCGGTCAACATCACGGTTGGCACTGGCAGCGGCATCGGCGCAGATGCCGCCGGTGACGTGCTGACCAACATTGAAGGGGTGATCGGCACCAACTTCAACGACACGATTGGCGGCGATGCGTCCAACAACGCGCTGTTTGGCGGCGCGCTGAACGACATCCTTTCGGGCGCTGCGGGCAATGACAGCCTGTATGGCGGGTCCGAGAATGACACACTGACCGGCGGGGCGGGCGCTGACCTGCTGGACGGCGGCACCGGTACGGATACCGCCGACTATTCCGCCTCAACCGCAGGCGTCAATGTCGGATTGAGCGGGGCTGCGGGTACGGGCGGTGATGCGGCGGGCGACGTTCTGACCGGGATCGAGAACCTGACTGGTTCAGCCTTTAACGACACGCTGGTCGGTGATGCAGGCGACAACGTGATCTACGGCGGGGCGGGCAATGACAGCCTGACCGGGGGTGCCGGGGCTGACACGATTGACGGCGGGGCTGGCACTGACATCGTTGACTATTCCACCTCGTCTGCGGCAGTCAGCATCGCAATCGGCAACGGGTCTGGTCTGGGCGGCGATGCGGTTGGCGACGTTTTGTTGAACATCGAAGGTATCACCGGTTCAGCCTTCAACGATACGCTGACGGGTGATTCCAACGCGAACTACCTGTACGGCGGTGCTGGCGATGACATCCTGAACGGCGGTGCGGGCGCTGACACGATTGACGGTGGTGCGGGCATCGACCAGGTCGACTATTCCGGGTCCACCTCTGCCATCAACATCACGGTTGGGGCGGGGTCTGGTCTGGGCGGCGATGCAGTCGGTGATGTTCTGACCAACATCGAAGGCATCATCGGCACCATCTACGGCGATACCATCGGCGGCGACGCATCAAATAACGTCCTGAGCGGCAATGCCGGTGCAGATTACCTGAGCGGCGCTGCGGGCAACGACAGCATCTATGGCGGCGCTGACAATGACACCCTGTTGGGTGGTTCGGGCAGCGATCTGCTGGACGGCGGCACGGGGTCTGACACGGCTGACTATTCCGGATCGGGTGCGGCCGTCACCATCAACCTTTTGACCAACACCAACACCGGCGGCGATGCGGCGGGTGACACGCTGATCTCTATCGAGAACATCACCGGCACCGCTTTTGCCGACAACATCACCGGCGATGCCAACGACAACCGGCTGACCGGCGGGGCGGGCAACGACACGCTGTATGGCGGCGACGGCAACGACTACCTGACCGGCGGCGCTGGCAACGACATCATCTATGGCGGCAACGGGTCCGATACCGTCGACTACAGCGCGTCAACCGCTGCGGTGAATGTCAACATCGCGACCTCGACCGTCACGGGCGGGTCAGAAGGCACCGACACGATCAACTCCATCGAGAACGCGGTCGGCACCGCTTACAATGACGTGCTGACCGGCGACATTGGCGACAACACCTTCCGGGGCGGTGCGGGTGCTGACACCATGACCGGTGGTGGCGGCATCGACACGCTGGACTATGCGACCTCGACCGCGGGTGTGACGATTGACCTGTCGCTGAGCACGGCGACGGGTGGCGATGCGACCGGCGACATCATCTCTGGCTTTGAGAATGTCATCGGGTCGGCCTACGGCGACAGTCTGATCGGCGATGCCGGCGACAACGTCCTGAACGGCGGGGCCGGGGCGGATACCATCATCGGCGGCACGGGCAACGACACGGTGTCTTATGCCACGTCATCGGCGGGGATCTCTATCAGTCTGGTCAACGGCTTTGGCTACGGCGGCGATGCGGCGGGCGACAACCTGAGCGGCATTCAGAACCTGACAGGGTCGGCGTTCAACGACACACTGACCGGCGATTCGCTCAACAACATCCTGAACGGTGGCGCTGGCAACGACGTGCTGACCGGGTCGGGCGGCAACGACACCCTGATCGGCGGCGACGGCAACGACACCTTTGTGGTGACCGACGCGTTTGACACGATCATCGAACTGGCCGGAGGTGGCATTGACACGGTCAACACGACCGTCAGCTTCACGCTGGGGGCGAACCTTGAAAACCTGACGATCAGCGGCCTGTTTGACGCGGTTGCCACCGGCAACGAGATGGACAACGTGATCACCGGCAACTCTGGCCTTGGCGCCTTTATCGGCAGCCGTGGTTACAACCTGCTGCTGGGGATGGATGGCAACGACACCCTGATCGGCAATGGCGGCGATGACACGCTGGACGGCGGCACGGGCAACGACCTGATGATGGGCGGGGCCGACAGCGACACCTACATCGTTGACAGCTACGGCGACGTGGTCGTGGAACTGTCCGGCCAGGGCACCGACACGATCCAGACCAACCTGACCTACACGCTGACCAGCGTGTTTGTCGAAAACCTGACCCTGACCGGTGCGGCTGCCATCAACGGCACCGGCAACGTCGGTGCCAATATCCTGACGGGCAACAGCGGTGACAACCAGCTGTTCGGCCTGGACGGCAACGACTCTCTGCTCGGCGGGCTTGGCAATGACACGCTGGACGGCGGAACCGGCAACGACAGTCTGGTCGGCGGGGCGGGCGACGATCTGTATATCGTCGATGCGACCGGCGACAAGGTCACCGAGCAGGCAGCCGAGGGGACCGACACCGTCAACGCGTCGATCACCTACGCGCTGGGACTGAACGTCGAGAACCTGACGCTGACCGGCGTAAGCGGCATTGGCGGCACCGGCAACGGACAGGCCAACGTGATCACCGGCAACTCGGCCGCCAACCTGTTGGCCGGGGCTGCGGGCGACGACAGCCTGTATGGTGGCGCGGGCAATGACACGCTGGACGGCGGCACCAACAATGACCTGCTGGTCGGCGGGGCCGGCGATGACACCTACACAATCGACAGCGCGGGCGATGTCGTGGTCGAGGTCGAAAATCAGGGCTGGGACAAGGTCAACGCTTCGTTCACCACCACCCTGTCCAGCAACGTCGAAGAACTGCTGCTGACCGGAACCACCGCCATCAACGGCGTGGGTAACGAGTTGAGCAACAAGATCACCGGCAACGGTTCTGCCAACTATCTGTACGGCCTGGACGGGTCTGACACGTTGGACGGCGGTGCGGGCAATGACACGCTGGACGGCGGTGCTGGCATCGACAGCATGATCGGCGGCACCGGCAACGACACCTTCATCATCGACTCGGCCCTTGATATCATCGTCGAGGCGGTTGGCGGTGGCACTGATACGGTGGTGTCGGCCTTTACCGTGGCCCTTGCGGCCAACGTTGAAAACCTGACCTTCATCGGCACTGGCGATCTGGTCGGAACCGGCACCTCCGGCGCGAACGTCCTGACTGGCAACAGCGGCAACAACGCGCTGTATGGCGGTGCAGGCAATGACACGCTGATCGGCGGTGCGGGCGATGACACGCTGGACGGCGGTCTTGGCGTCGATTCAATGTCAGGCGGCGTGGGCAACGACACCTACTATGTCGACTCGGCCACTGACAAAGTGATCGAGGCCAATCTGGCCGGTACTGACACCGTGATCGCGTCTGTGACCTTCTCACTCGCGACCGGCGGGGTGTATGTCGAAAACCTGATCCTTGCCAACGGTGCGCTCAACGGCACTGGCAACGTTGATGCCAACACGATCACCGGCAACACCGTCGCCAACCTGCTGACGGGCGGTGCGGGCAATGACACGATCTATGGCGGCGCTGGCAATGACACGCTGGACGGCGGCACCGGCACGGACAGCCTGATGGGCGGTGTGGGCGATGACACCTACACGGTCGACAGTGTAAGCGATGTGGTCGTCGAACTGTTTGGCGAGGGCAATGACACGATCAACTCGTCTGTCAGCTATGTGCTGAGTGCGAATGTGGAGACGTTGGTACTGACCGGCACGCTGGGCAACAGCGGCACCGGAGCCGAGGGCAACGACAGGATCATCGGCAACGCCGGGGCCAACCACCTCTACGGCATGGACGGCAGCGACACGCTGGACGGCGGTGCAGGCAATGACACGCTGGACGGCGGCACGGGCGACGACAGCATGATCGGCGGCGCAGGCAACGACACCTTTATCGTCGACAGCACCGGCGATATTCTGGTCGAACTTGCGGGCGGCGGTACGGGCGACGTCGTGAACTCTTCCGTGTCCTGGACGCTGGGTGCGCAGTTTGAGAACCTGATCTTCCGCGGGACTGACGATCTGACCGGCATCGGCAACGCGCTTGCCAACATCCTGACCGGCAGCAGCGGCAACGATCTGTTGCAGGGTCTGGATGGGATCGACACGCTGAATGGCGGTGCTGGCAACGACACGCTGGATGGCGGCACCGGAGTGGACTCGATGACCGGCGGGGCGGGCGATGACACCTATGTCGTCGACATCGCCACCGACAAGATCTTCGAGGCGTTGGGGGGCGGGACAGACACCGTCCAGTCGTCGGTCACCTTCTCTATCTCGGCAGTGGCCAACGTCGAGAACCTGACCCTGACCGGAACCGCCGCGATCAACGGCACCGGCAACACGCTGAACAACGTGCTGACCGGCAACAGTGCGGCCAACCTGCTGTCCGGCGGGACGGGCACCGATACGCTGGACGGTGGTGCTGGCAATGACACGCTGGACGGCGGCACCGGCAATGACAGTCTGATCGGCGGCGACGGCGACGACACTTACGTGGTGGATTCCATCTACGACGTGGTGTTCGAGCAGGATGCCGGCGGCAGCGCCGATCTGGTGCAAAGCTCTGTCAACTGGACGCTGAACGACTTTGTCGAAAAGCTGACCCTGACCGGCACGCTGGGACTGACCGGAATTGGCAACGAGCTGGACAACCTGTTGACCGGCAACAGCGGGGCCAACAAGCTGATGGGTCTGGGTGGTGATGACACGCTGATCGGTATGGCGGGCAATGACACGCTGACCGGAGGCGACGGGGCCGACCACTTCGAGTTCACAGTGGCCGTCGGCAACGGTGTCGACGTGATCATGGACTTTAACGCGCTGGACGGCGGGTCTGCCGAAGGTGACGTGCTGGAGTTCCACGGAATGCTGAAGGGGGCCTTTGTCTATATGGGCACAGCGGCCTTCTCTGGCGGATCAAACAACTCTGAAGCGCGGGTGGTGGGGTCGCAGGTTCTGGTCGATACCGATGGCAACGGTGTGGCCGACATCACCATCACGCTGCATGGGCTGACCAATGCGGCACAACTGTCCGCGCTGGACTTTTTGTGGAGCTGATCGGCGCGAACCAAGCTGGAGGGTTTCACACCCTCCAGACCTCCCGTGGAGGATTTGGACCTGGATGAATGGGAAAGGGGCGCTGTTTGCGGCGCGGTGCCCCTTTTCGCAAGGTTTGGAATGAGGTTGGGATTTATGGGTGGGCGCGCGGTGTGCTGAGGTGGCCGCTTCGCGAACATCCGGTGGGTATTTGGGGAACGGGATAAAAAAGCTGCGCACCGTGTGCGGTGCCCTTTCGCATGACCCGGATGACATTGGGTCAACTTGACCAAAATGGGGGGGCGTAGGTGGGACAGCGCCCCTTGTGTTTGGTCGGGCTGGATGTCAGGCTCAACATCCTCGAGCACC
>JBBRKS010000072.1:0-19317 GCA_038231775.1 Rhodobacterales bacterium
GCAGGGGCGGCCGGAAACGGGCCATCGGGACACGGGCTCCGATGCTGGTGCCAATGGCCCCAAATCAGCAGTGGTCGCTCGATTTTGTGTCGGATCAACTGACGGATGGGCGGCGGTTCCGGACACTGACCGTGGTCGACAACTGCACCCGCGAATGCCTGGCGCTCGTCGCCGACACATCACTGTCGGGTGCCCGGGTGGCGCGGGAATTGGCGGCGATCATCGAACGGCGCGGCAAGCCTGCGATGATCATCTCCGATAACGGCACCGAGTTCACCTCGAATGCAATCCTGGCCTTCGCCGACAAACGCAAAGTCGACTGGCAGTATATCGCGCCGGGCAAGCCGACGCAGAACGCCTTTATCGAAAGCTTCAACGGGCGGCTGCGCGACGAATTGCTGAACGAAACCCTGTTCCCGTCACTGGCACATGCCCGTGCCACGCTGGCAAACTGGGGCGATGACTACAACATTGACCGTCCCCATTCGAGCATCAGATGGCAGACCCCAAACGAATACGCCGCCACCTTCGCCCCGCAACGGGGTCTGACGCTGCGCCCTAGGACCAGCTCCGCGTCAGCCCCCGTTGCACAACCCGCCCATCTGGGCAAAACTGAACGCCGGAGTCTCGCTCAAGTTGGATAGAACTTGGGGGCAACGTCACCCCGCCTCCTGCTCTTTGATCATCCCGATAATCTGCGCTTCGGTGAAACAGCTTTTCCTCATCTCGTCTGCTCCTTCAGGGTTGGGCAGACTCTACAGCAGATTGAGGGAACTTCCGGGGGGCAGGTCACTTTCGCCGCACTGTCAGGCGAAAATGGTTGGACCAACACGTCAGTGAAACCATTGAGAAAGCGCAGGATCTCGCCACGCAATGCTATGGACTTACCGCAACGTCCGCTCCCCATGGCTATCAGCGGAATCACTCTCGTCCAAAAACGGAAAAAATTGCCCGCGAGTTCCACGACCGCACCCCGCTAAGAATTGAGTACAGCCTTCAGCTATCCTGACGCACAATGTCAGTGATCAAGATATCACTCACCTTGTCCCCCAAAACCGTCTTTGCACTCTCCAGCAATGCGTTGCGCAACAATACAAGGTTTGAACCGTCGGTGTACGCTCCGTCAAAGCCACCTGAATTTGCATGGTCAAACATGACCTGCAGAAATTTGTCGCGCAATTTAGGCTCTGCCGAATAAACATCGGGTGAACTTCCAGTTGTGACTTGAAGGCTCAAAGACAGGATTACCATCGCCGAGACTTTGCCTTTTTGCATCACCGGTACGATAAACTGATTGGACAGTTTTGCGTATTCCGGCGCAAGGCTAGGATCGGGTAGGTCGGCTTTTGCGGCTTTTTCCTGCATTCCAGGATCGGGTGGCGGGCGTAGAAAATACCCGGCGCCGCTTCCGATCAGAAGGCCGAAGATGCCGAGCAATATGGGAAGGATTTTACGAATCATGATGTCTAAAAGGGGCTGATCTGATCGACGACCTGTTGACCCCAAGGGGGTTGCTGCACGTCGCTGATCTGTCCTCGACCGCCGTACGATATTTGCGCGTCGGCAATCTTGTCATAGGTGATCTCGTTTTGGCGAGAAATGTCGTCCGGCCGAACATAGCCGCTTACAACAAGATCCCGCATTTCATTGTTTACGCGAACCTGCTGTTGTCCTTCTATTCTCAGAACCCCATTTGGAAGTTCTTCGACGACGGTGGCAGCAAGACGCAGCGTCACTTTTTCCGTTCGCGCGACATTTCCGGTGCCCGTGAAAGTCGAAGCCGAATTGGTCGAAACCAAGCTTGCCGAAGTCGCCCCTGCCGGAAGGATCGCGTCCAACCGTTGCGGGATACCAAAGAGAGAGGGTACTCCGACCTTGTCGCTTCCCGTTCGGCTTCTGCCCGTGGAATCGGCGATTGTCGCCTGATCGTTGATCTGGACCACGACGGTCAAGATGTCACCCCTTGTGTTGGCCCGATGGTCACCCAGCAGAGAACTCCTTTGGGCAGTCCAGAGCGAGGATTGTTCCGTCGGGCCGCGGTCGTCGGTTGAAAGCGGCAAAGAAGAATACATCGCATTGTGTTCGCTATTGCCTTCAAGGGGCGAAAACTCCGGCGCCCGTCCCACTTGGTTGAGTTTGTCGCATCCTGCCAAAAAAACACATGCAACCATTACTTTGTGCATTGACCTCATCCCTTGCTGTTCGGTCCCACACTCACACTCCCGTCGGGGGCAACGGACCCTTTGACAGTCAAATGTGAGGACAGGTTCATTACATTAATCACATCCCCCAAGGCGCCCCTTTCAAGGGCACGCCCATCGGTATGAATGGTAAGTCCGCTGGATGCGAAAATTAGTCTAACCATCTGATTACGCTGAACAAGTGTCGGCTGCGTCAGATCATCAAGATGCACGGGGCGCCCGGCATAGAGCGTTACTTTGGTCTCCAGCCCGACCGCGTCCGCTAGAGTCGTCAGTGCACCCGGTATGTCGGCCGCAACCATGGCCACGTCCTCGGGCGCAACAACGGTCTGAGCTTTGATTGTGTGGGTCGTGACCATGCTGTCGGCGAATGCCGGAGCCGCGGCCGCCACAAAGCCAAGAACCCAGCCGCGCATCATTTCACCTGGTTGGTTGTGGACATCATCTCGTCAACTGCGGTGATGACCTTTGCATTCAGTTCATAGCCACGCTGGGCCTTGATCAACTCCGTAATTTCATGAACTGCGTCGACCGAGCTATCCTCAAGATATCCTTGGCGCAGGACACCAAACCCATCGCTGGCCGGTGCGCCCTCGACCGGAGAACCGGAAGCCGGACTCTCCAGGAACAGGTTTGAACCGGTGGCCTCCAACCCCTTTTCATTGCTGAACGTCGCAAGGTTGAATTGCCCTAGCAGCGTCGGGTTGATTTTTCCATCGAAGCTTGCATAAACTTCACCATTCGAATTGATCGCAATGCTTTGAGCGTCCGACGGGATCGTGATCCCCGGGTTCACCTGATAGCCATCCGACGTGACAATCAATCCGTCTGCCGTCCGCTTCAGCGAACCATCTCTGGTATAGGCAACTGCACCGGAGGGCAGGGTGACCTCAAGATAGCCCTTACCCTCGACCGCAACGTCAAGATCACCGCCAGTTTGGCTAAGCACCCCCTGTTGCAGGATGACGGAAACCGATGAAGGCCGCACGCCCATCCCAAGCTGCACGCCGGTTGGCAGCATTGTGCCGCTTTGCGACGATATCGTGCCGGGTTTTTGGACTTGCTGATACATCAGATCAGCAAAATCGGCGCGACGGGCGTTGTAGCCTGTGGTGGACATGTTGGCGAGGTTGTTGGAAACAACGTCAACCTTCATTTGCTGGGCGCTCATTCCGGATGCGGCAATTTGCAGGGCGTTCATCAGAAATTCCTATCGGCCAAGTGTCTGGATGACGGCCCGGGCGCGATCATCCTCACGGTCAAGAAAGCTTTGCCCAAGCTCGTAAGCGCGCTGGACACTGATCATATTCGCAACTTCGGTCACCGGATCGACGTTGCTTTCTTCCAGTGAGCCCTGAATGATTTTTCCCCCCTCAACCTGCTGATAGCCGCTGGCGGAGAATAGCGTCCCTTCCTGGTGTTTCAGGGTCAAAGGGTCGGTTGGTGCCCACAAGCCAATCTTGGCAATCGGCGCGCCGTCGGCTGACATGGTGCCATCCTGGGCGACCCCGATGTTTTTCGCGGTCGGGGGGATGAAGATATTGGAGCCGGTGCCATCAAGGACCGGAAATCCATCGGCCGTTTGCAAGGTGCCGTCTGCTCCCGGCGTAAAGCTTCCGGCGCGAGTCAGCATTTGGCCTTGCGGGGTGTTGACCATGAAGAAGCCGTCACCTTCGACCGCGAAATCCAGGCTGCCGCCGGTCTTGCTGATCCCTGCCTGTTGCAGATCGACAACCCGTGTGTTGCCAAAACCCAACGACAGCGAGGGGCCGCCGGGCGTTCGGCTGACGTATTCGGAAAACACCATTCCTTCACGCTTGAAACCGGTCGTCGAAGAGTTGGCGATGTTGTTGGCAATCGCGTCCATCTGGTTCAGAAGGCCGCTCTGTCGTGACAGGGTTACGTATCCGGAAGCATCCATTCCTCAACTCCCGCCGATCATCGGCACGATCGTGGCCGTGAAGAAGTTGAGGAGGGTGGTCGTCATGAAGCTCATCGAGACCCAGAACACCACCATCATCGCGGCCACTTTCGGCACAAAGGTCAGCGTGTTTTCCTGAACCGAAGTCAGGGCCTGAAACAGGCCGACGGCCAGGCCCACGACCAGACCCACGGTCAACAAAGGCAGCGACATCTTCACCGCAATCCACAGCGCCTGCCGCAGAATGTCAAAAAGGATCGTATCGCTCATACGGGCATCCTCAGGATTTCCTGATAGGCCTCGACAACCTTGTCGCGCACGGTGGAGACGGTTTCGACCGCCAATTGAGAATTGGCCAAAGCCTCAACCAAAGCGTGCGGGTCAGCGCCACCGGTCATCGCCGATTTTGCCGTTTGCTCACCTTTTGCGAGCGTATCCGCAAAGCTTTGTGCGAGGTCTGCAAGGCCACTTTCCAAGTTGCCCGGCTGCGGCGTGGGTGCCGCAGCCGCGCGTGCTTTTTCGTAGATCTGCGCTGCGTAGGAAGTTCTGACGTCCATTCTGGATTACCTTCGCAATAGGTCGAACAAGCCTTCGGTCATTGACCGTGCCTGATCGAAGATTTTGAGATTTGCCTCATAGCTGCGCTGCGCTTCGCGCGCGTCAGCAACTTCAACCACCAGATTGACATTCGATCCGTCATAGTGGCCCGTCGCATCGGCCAGCGGGTTTCCCGGGTCGTAGACCCTGTCAACCGGACTTCTGTCCAGTTTGACGGGGCCCGCTTGCACAGTTCCGCTGTCGATGTTTTCCTGAAACGACACAAGCTTGCGGTGATAACCGGGCGTGTCAACGTTTGATATGTTTTCAGAGACATGGCGCAGACGGGCGGCCTGCGCCTCCATCCCGGAGGCCGAATAGGACAAAGAGGCGATCAAGTCTGACATGGCTTATTTCCGCCCCAGACTGATTCGCAGAATGTCCTGCGTGCTGCGATAGACGGCTATGGCCATGTCATGGTCCTGCCGGACCTCAGCAGATTTGACCATTTCCTTCTCGACGGACACCGTGTTGCCGTCTGGAGACGCCTCACCAGCGGCCGGCTGTGCGATCGGTTCCGATGCAGTCATTGCGGCGGTGAAATGGCCCGGCCGCGTGGCGCGCATGCCACCCAAGGCCTGATCCTCATAGACTCTGGCGAAGTCCGGCAGGTCCATCGCTTTGTATCCGGGCGTATCCGCCTGGGCGATATTCCGGGCGATCAGGTTCAGACGCGACGCCGCGTGATCTGCAAGCGCTTCCGCCATTCGTGTGATGCTGAGACTCTCTAACATCTCGGGCTTCTCCCTCGATTTGCTTCACCAAGACTTAAGGCTGATTCGTTTAGAAAGAGTTTCGAGAGAACGAAGGGAGAATCCCATGGCGGGTGTTTTCGATGCGCTGGTGTCAGAAATCTCAACTGTTACGCAAAAAGTTCGACTTGGGCGGGTGTCACAGATTGGTCGGGGCACGGTTTTCGTGAAGGGGCTAGAGGATGCCGCTGCCCTGGGGGACCGGGTGGTGATCGGCCAAAAGCTTGGCGGGGAGGTCGTGGCCCTAAGGCCGGATGGCATCACCGTCCTGACCGACCAGATGGCTGAGGGGCTGCAAATGGGCACGATGGTGCGGCTGATCGGGCAAGCGGGGATCTGGCCCGACAACAGCTGGATTGGCCGGGTCATTGACCCCTTCGGCAACGCCCTCGACGGACGGGTGATTTTCAAGGGGCCTAAGTGCTGCGCGCTTCTGGCGCCCGCACCTGCCGCTGCGACGCGCCGCAGGCTGGGTGAGCGACTGCAAACCGGAGTGGCGGTATTCGACACGCTTTTGCCTTTGGTGCGCGGCCAGCGGATCGGATTGTTTGCCGGCTCTGGCGTGGGAAAATCAACCTTGCTGGGAAAATTCGCGCGGGGTGTTTCCACCGATGTCGTCGTGATCGCGCTGATCGGGGAACGTGGGCGCGAGTTGCGTGAGTTTATTGAGCGGGTGCTGGGGCCGGAGGGGATGAAACGGGCTGTGGTTGTCACCGCGACTTCGGACCAATCCGCGCTGATCCGGCGCCGTTGCGCCTGGGCCGCGATGACTGTCGCAGAACATTTTCGCGAACAGGGGATGCACGTCCTGCTTTTGGCGGACTCTGTGACCCGGTTCGCCGAAGCCCACCGTGAGGTGGCGCTTGCAGGTGGTGAGGAGGCCAGCCTGCGCGGCTACCCCCCTTCGGTTGCCCCGGCTATCATGGCCTGGGCCGAACGCGCCGGTCCTGGCCCCGAAATGTCTGGGGACATCACCGCGGTGTTTTCGGTCCTGGTGGCAGGCTCTGACATGGAAGAGACGATTGCCGACATATTGCGCGGCGTTCTTGACGGCCACGTGGTCATGGACCGCAAAATCGCTGAACGCGGCCGCTATCCGGCGATTGACCTGTTGCGCTCTGTCTCGCGCAGTTTGCCGGAAGCTGCGACACCGCTGGAGAACGAGCAGATCGCTTCGGCGCGCCGACTTCTGGGTGCTTACGACAGGGCGGAGTTGATGATTCAAGCGGGGTTGTACATCAAAGGCTCCGATCCGCTGATTGATTCCGCAATCCGGGTCTGGCCGGCCCTCGATGCGTTTCTGGCGGAGGATGCGCCGGAGGATGGCACCCACGGCAGTTTCCGGCGCTTGCATGCCGCGTTGAACCGAAAGTCAGCCGCTGCCTGATCCTGATTGCAACAAGGCCAGCGCGATAGAGGTCGTGCTGGTCTGGCTTATCAACTGATCGGCCTGTGATCTGGTCAGGAATTTCCGGATCAAACTGTCGACTTTGGCGGGATCTGAGAATTGGCTGATCCCGCCCGCACCGAAAACCGATGCCAGTTTTGCCCTATAAATGCCCGTCTGCTGATCAAGACTGATCGATCCGATGCTTTTGGGCAGGCCTAAGGCTTTTTGAAACACCGTGGTCAACGGGGCGCTGCCGAGGATTGTAAATAATTTGGTGGCATCGCTGGTGGGCCGTGCGGCCAAAGCGATCAGCTCTCGTTTGGCATTCAAGGCAAGCCGAAGATCCTCGTCCTGGTCGCCGACAGCGGTTTCAAATTCACGGTTTTGATATGCCGATATGATTTGCGCCGCAAAGCCGGAAGTGGGTTTCACCGGCGGGCTTCTATCAAGACCGAAGGCGGCGGAAAATGCCAGATACTGCTTGTTGGAAAGCCGGTTCCCCAAAGCCGTGGGCGCGGTTGTGCCATCGGTCAGAACCTTCTTGATGAAGGCCTTGTTGTTGATATCGGCGTCCAAGCCGAAGGCCCCCAAAGCGACCGTCAGGAGCCTTCGATCGTTGACCAGTTGGTCGGCTGTCGTCACGGACCCGATCTTGGCGCGAAAATAGTCGACGTCGCGCAAAATCTCGGGCGATTTGTTGAAAGCTGCCGTCTGGACCGCCATCGTCCTGTTCAGCAACGTCCAACCGGCAAAACCGGAGAGGGGAAGAACAGGTGTATAAGTCATCTTGGCGTTGCGGCGAACAGCCGCTCCTCTCTTGGCAACAGGCTGCGAAGCGCTTTAAGCGCCTGATAATGCTGATCCTCCAACACGGCTTTGGTGGCAAGGTTCAACTGTGTGCGGCTGTCGTGGTCGGTCAAAACCTGGCTCAGCTGTTCGATGCCACGCAACAACTGTTGGCGCGTATCATCGGCGGTGGCATCCCCGGTCAGGACCAGTTGCGCCACATAGCAAACGCGCTTCACCGGCGTGTTGGCCTCTTGCGGGTGAATGGCGTCGCGCAATCGCAGGATATTGGCGTTGGGCGTCATGATGGCCAGACGCGAGCGCTTGTCGCCATTTTCAACCACAGCGCCGTTGATCAACACCCTTTCATGCGGCCCAAGTTTCAGGACCAGGCCGCTCATGACCCGCCTCCGTCACCGCGCAGGCCGCGCATGACGGCTGTGTTGATGTCGACCAAAACGTCAACGCTGGCACGACTGTTCAAAATGGCGCGGGTGTGCCCTGCCGTGAATTCATAAAGATAGAAAAGCTGGGCGCGCAAGGGCGCAGGCAAACCGTTGCCCGACCCTGCGACATCGGCAGCCAGGGCGGACCACAGCTGAAGATTTTCGGTCAAAGCCGTGGCAAGCATCGGAAAGTCTTCCTTCCGATGTGTCCAGGCCATCGCGAGTTTTTGAGTACAGCGCGCAAGCAGATCGTATTCGTGAGCGCGCGCTGTGCGTACGGGGGCCTCGCGCTGGCCGTAGGCCGCACGGGCATTGCTGGTGGCAATGGTCAAGATATATCCTTCCGGGAATTTGCGTGGCGATGCGCAGCCTTGGCCGGGGGGCTTTCACCCCCCGGTTCAAGATCTTACCGGAACAGAGCCAGCAGAGATTGCGGCTGCTGGTTGGCGATCGACAGCGCCTGCGTGGACAGCTGCTGTTGCACCTGAAGCGCCTGCAACCGTGCCGAGGCTTCTTCCATGTTGGCATCGACCAGAGAGCCGATCCCGGTTTTCATCGTGTCGATCAGGCCGGACACAAAGGAGCTTTGCGTGTCGACCTGCTTTTGCACCGACCCGAAAGCCGCCGTGGCGTTGATGGAAGTCTGCAGCAGGGCCTGAATGTTACCCAACGCGGCAGTTGCCCCTGCCGCAGTGGACACGTCAATCGTCGACAGTGCAGCTAAGCCGCCAGATCCGGCATTCTTGAACTGTGCCGAAACACTCAGGTCATTGGTACCCGTGTTGGAAAAGGCCAATGTGCCCGGCGTGCCGGAGTTGTAATCCACCGCAAGGCCGGTGATCCCCAGGGTTTCGATCGCCTTTTTCAGACCAACTGCCACGATGTCAGCGGGTGCCGTTGCGGCAGCATCAGTTGACGTCAAGGTGTAAGATGCCGTCTTGCCGCCAATCGTAACGGAAATGCTGTCACCTGCAGCCAAAGCCGTCGTGTTGTCGATCACGATAGTACCGGTTCCTGTGCTTGCATTCAGTGCAAATCCAGCGGTATCGGCGTTGTTCGACGCGTTGTCGGACCCGGTCAGGGCCGCTTTGAAGGCATAGGCCCCGATCGACAGATCCTGTCCTGTGACCGCAATCGACGATGCCGTAACCGTGCTGCCGCTGCGATCCAGCGACGACAGAATGTTGACGGTGTTTGCGTTGTTGACCATGTTCAATCCGTTGAACTGCGCCGCACCCACGACCGAACTGATCTCGTTCCGCAGAACCACGATATCAGCCTGAATCTTGGAGCGGTCGACGTTGCTTTCCTGCGCAGCCACGATTTTCGCCTGCATCTGGGTCAAGTAGTCGGTGACGGCTGCAGACGCCTTGCCTGCGACTGCGATGGTGGACGAACCGAGATTGAGGCTGTCCGAGATACCCTGGAAGCTCGACACATCGGCCTCCATTACCTTGGAAATCGCCCAGATGGCGGCGTTGTCTTTGGCAGTTCCCACCCGTTTGCCGGTCGAGATTTCGGCAGTGGTCATATTCAGATTTTCCCTGATCGAACGAATCGTCTGAAGGGCGATCATGGCGCTGGTATTGGTAAGAATGGACGACATTTCCGTTTCCTTTGCGGTCAGCCGGCGCTTTGCGCACGGCCTGTTGCACCATCACAAGCGATGGCAGTTGGGCTTTCTTGCCAATGCGACCGGACGGCCCGGGACGCGCCACCCCACCTGGGATGCAATCACGATAAAACGCTGGAACCTCTAAGAGAGTGCTAATCGCCAAACGCTCAATCCCGGTGATTTGATTGAAAGGTTAGTATCGCGCGGCGAGTTCGCGGCCGCTCCAGTCCTCTTCATGACGGCCTTTGCGATCATATGTCACCAGACAGGTCGAAACGGAGTTGATCTCGGTGATTCGGCGCAAAGCGGCCCGGATTCCACGTTGGACGGCGATCAGGGTCGCGGCGTTGCGGTTGGCTTTGCGGCGGATGATCGACAAGGCTGCGGAGTCCAGCTTCTGGCTGGGTTGATCCAGTTCTTTCTCCAATTCCGCCGCCAGAGTGCCAAGGCCTGCATACTCCTGCCGCAAAAGAATGGCGTGGACCTCGTCCAACAGAATAGCTGCGCGTGGTTCATTTGACGGCATTGTCACGCCTCGCCAACGCATTGAAGATATTCTGAGAAAGACCAATTCCGCCATGCTCGACCATAGCTTTTGCCTGGGCCTCCCGCAGGAAAGAGCTGAATTGATCTTCGCCGATTCCACCCGTGAACGCGCCTTTTGACGAGTCTAGCCCGGTATAGGACAGCATTTCGGAAAGAAAACTCGTCTCCAGCTCCTTTGCTTTTTTCATCAATTGCGCGGAGCGCGCCGGGCTGAGCGAGTTGACCGGGTCGGAAATTTTTGGGACTTGCATCGGATTCTCCAATTGCAGCGGATTTTCCAAACTATCAGGCCTGACGGTAAACAGCTGGTAACCGTTGAAGCGGAAAGATGCGTTGAAATCGGCAGAAGTCGGGTACAAATGCACAATACCATTCAGACGCATTCAGCTTCGGGAACCACCGCGCCCAAATCTGATTCGGTGAGGGCCATCGGTCGGACCGCGGACGCTTACATTTTCGCGGCAGTCTTTCAGCAAATGCACAGTAGCCACGCTGGGGCTTCTTTGGTCGACCCAGCTGTCGCGGTATCCGGTCCGGTTTTGTCAGATACAGGCCCTGCGACGCCGAGTTTGGCTGCGGATGACCTGATCGTTCCCGCGAAAGTGCCGTTGGACGCCACCACCCATCCCCATAGCATCGCCAGTGTCCATCTTCATATGATGGCGCATCTGCCTGCAGGAATCCCTACCCTGCAGGAAACCGCGGCACCCGAAACTAAGCTTTCTGAAGGGGCGCAAGAGCCAAAATCCGGAAGGGTTGCGACCACCGTAGAAGCTTCAGATGATGAACCATTCGATCACAATTCCAGTGATCCGTCTTCGCCCACGATTTCCCCACAACTTACTGAAGTATCACTACTTATCGGGTCGAAAATCCCGATTCCGGATGGCATTGTCCGGACCGGATCGGACGTTGCGCATGGCGCCAGCCTTCAGTCCGACAATCGGCTCCGTCCTGTTGAAGCCGAAGCGCGCTCAGGTCAACGTGATATCACGCCGACCGCACCCGTGAAAATTCCGTTCCAGCCCGAAGTCAACCTCCATCGCAGCGCCACCGGGCCGGGAAAAGTTGATGTAAGCAACGTTGCTGTCCCGACGGCGACGGCAAATGCCTCTTTGGAAGTTGCGTCGGGACAACTGCCCCGCGATGCGTCCTGGGCGTTAGCCCCGAACGCCATAGCGGCACCCGACCCGGGTTCATTGGGCGTCGCAGCGTCTGCGCCCAAAACCACACAGGCCGGAACGCCGCCGCCTTCGGAACCGCCGACCGTAGCGATAAAGTTGACTGCCGCGCGGAGCGGCGCCCTTTCCGCCGAAAACCCTTTGCGAAACCGGCAGCCTGACGCTCCTGCAACCGAGCCGCGGTCTTTGACGGCACACGCCGAACCGGCTGATGACCCCAAAGGAAAAACACCGTCGGTCGCGCCGGTTTTGGCCCGCGAACCGGCATCTATCGCCAACCTTAACTTAAGTTCTCAAGCGGTCTCGTCAGATCCAAAGACTGAGGGGGCTGCGCCTGCAACCTTCGGTCGCTCGCCCGGAAAACCGCAAATTGCACGGGATGGAGGCGTGGAGATGCAGGCTGTGCTGGCCATCCCCGGCGGGACGTCATCAATGGTTCGGACAGCGATGAAACCGGAGCATTCGGCTGAATTGGCAGCAGTGATACCGCCCGCTCCCGTCGCCCTCGTTGCGAATCCGGTCAATCCTCCGTCCAGTCCCGGCACCGAAGTGGCTGACGACGGGACGGCCGGTTCGATAGTCCCCAGTTCGGTTCCCCTTTCAGTCGACAGCGCGCCCGCTTTTTTGATCGGGCCGGGAAGTGACAACGCGAAATTGAAAGCGATGCCGCCCGCTTCCGGCACTGGTGTTTCGATCGACGGGCCTACGCCAAGAGACGCCACTCGTATGAAGGTTCAACTGGCCCGAACACTGACTGAACCTCCTGCAACTGCACCAAAGCAAGCGTCGATTGCCCTGCCGCGGCCCAAAAGTGGCGATGCCGGACCGATTCCCCGGGCGAGTTACATGCCATTAACCCCGGCGGAGTCGGTCCCGCGAAAGGGGATTGGGTCCAATTCGGCTGCGCTGCGCGCGGAAATCGGCCCCTCACAAACCGCCCTGAACCCTAATGCGCAGAAAGAGCCGGTTGCGCTTGCGCGCGCCGCTCCCGTAACTGCGGATGGTTCCGAAGCCACACTTCAGTCAGCTATCGGTTCAGCCCCTACCGCGACGAGGCCCGCCAGTTTGGAGGGTGTACAAGTTGCGATTGTCACCCAAAATCAAGCCAAGCCAGACGCGAAACCCGCTATGGAACAGAGCCAAAGCGACATGCCATGGCCCGTTCCCGCTGACCAAGGCATTTTGGCCAGCAAGATTACGGCAACCGGAAAACTACCATCTGACGTGCAGTGGCGTCCGGTTCGCCCCGCTGGCCTGCCGACTTCTGTCACACCGCAATCACGCACACCGGTGGGGGCCCCGTGGCCGAAAACGCCGGTCGAAACACGGGCAGGTGAAATTGTCAAAGCTGTCTCGACGCTTCCCGATCAAACCGTTTCACCACTCAATGTGCAGGATTTTGGAACCTCGGCGTTGAATTCCGGACCCACGCGGCTTCCGGAACCTCCGGACTTGACGCTTACGCCAGAGGCTTCGCCTTCAACCGGCCCATTTGCTGTGACCCATCCTGAATCGCAATTGTCGCCGGCTCCGGCATCAGATCCAGCGTTTTCGCGTTTTCGTGTGATGTTGGACGATGCAACGCCGATCCAACTTGCCGCAAACAATCTTCAGATTTTGGTCGACGCCGAACCTTCAACGACACCGGAGCCGGTTGATCCTGCATCTCTGATTTCGCCTCTGACGGTCGCCGACGATCCCCGTGCGCGGTCGCAAAGGCCTGTCTCTGTTTCGAGGCTATCCGACACGCCAGCATCACGTCAGGCACAAATCGTCCCGCCTCCCGCGGTTGCATCGTTCGGACGACCTTTGTCGTACCCCAAAGCCGCAGGTTCAGCTTCGTCAAGTTCATCATTACCTGTGCAAGGCACCGCGTCGGATTTTCTTTCACAACCAACGGCGTCAAGTCATTTGGTATCCGCATCGCCCCAGCCCGTTTTGAAACAGGACAATGCGCCTTCATCCACGCAGGCTCAACAATCTCTGCCCGTACAGCCTCCGGTCCTGTCGGCCAGCGACGTGCAAGCTGCAACCGCAGGGCCACAATCCATTTTGCCGCCCGACCTGCCTTTCCTCGCAAGATCGGTAGGGCCCACACCGTCGTCGCATCCGGAAGCTCTGCTCAAACCTGATCGCGACGTTTCAAATGTAATTCCGGCGTCTTCCGCCGCCGTCGCATCGCAACGCGTGATCGCAAATTCGGGATCAAAAGCGATGCCACTGCTCCCTCTTCCCGCCGCCAAAGGAGAGCAGTCCGAACCTACAACCAATCTCAACCTGCCATCGGGCAACGTTTCGCGGGCTCCGGTTGAGCAACGTCTCAAAGTGCCGCATCCGCCAACCCAAACCCCACCAGCCCATATTCAGACCGCCCACACCAAAGTTGCCCAGTTGCAATCGGATCCATCTCAAGAGGCGTCCCGCAAAGCAGACGGGATCGCGCAGGTTTCCAAAGGGTTGCATGCAGCGAATGAGCCTGAACAAAATCGAGCAGAAATCGGCGTTAACTTGGCCGGGCAGACCTCTGCTTGGGCGCATGCCGCCGCGCCGGCAAGCCTTATATCGCCGATCGCTCCGGCGTCGGCCATGCAAATCCAACCCAGCCGGTCGGCCGAAGTGGCGCAGATGGCCGTCTCAGCAGGACCCTATCGGACCAGTCATCCGCTGCCAAAGGCCTTCTCGACCGCACTAGCCCGATCCGTCACCGAAAGCGGGCACAGCCGGGCCGAACTTATTCTGGAGCCTGCTGAACTTGGCAAACTTCGCTTTGATCTTGTGACACGCGGCACTGAGGTTCAGGTCACGCTCGCCGCCGAACGGCCTGAAACACTGACACTTCTGCGCAATCACGCCGATGAACTGCGTCAGGAGTTTCGCGCTGCGGGTCTGGACACCGGGTCGCTGAACTTCAGCCAATGGGGCCAGCGCGACGATGGTCAAACCCTGCCCAACAGCGCCGCCGCCGAACCCGTTCGCGATGAACCAGATGCCACCCCTATGACCACCACACTTTCGCCTTTGCCCCGGAATCCCGGAGCAGGACTTGACCTTCGCCTTTGAAAGGGAAAACCCATGACCGTTGCCGCCACTTCTCCTGTTGCCAGCCCTGCAACCACGACCTCAACCACGACAACCAAAACCACCGATACGAATTACGACACCTTCCTGAAAATGATGACCACGCAGATCAAGAATCAGGACCCGCTCAACCCGATGAGCGCGGATCAGCTTGCCGTGCAGTTGGCCACCTTTTCCGGCGTTGAACAGCAGACCAAGACCAATGATCTGCTCACCAAGATGATATCGCAAAACAATCTGAGCGCGATGAGCCAAGTGGTCGGCTGGGTTGGCAAAGACGTCCGTTTGGCGGCACCCGCCTTTTTCGACGGCAGCGCGCCAGTCACGATTTCGCCCAATCCGGGGGCGGATGCCGACAAGGCGGTTCTGGTGGTCAAAGATCAAAGTGGGAAAGAGGTGGCCCGCACTGAAATTCCGGTCTCAACCAACGACTACAAGTGGCAGGGTCTGGATGCTTCGGGTGCCCCGCTGCCGAAAGGGGTTTATTCCTTTTCGATGGAAAGTTATCAGGCCGACAAATTGCTGGGCACCTCGGAAGTGGAGTACTATGGCAGGGTCAGCGAAATCCGCAGTTCTGCCAATGGGGTGACGGCGATGCTGCCCGGCGGCGTCGAAGCGCTGACATCACTCATCACAGCCATCCGGCAGCCCGCAAGTTAATTCCGCGGCACAGCAGTCGGCGCATAAAACAGCGCTGGCATGGCGTTCGATCCTGTCCCACATTGAATGCGGGGAGGACACACGCGATGATCGAATATGCCAGCAACCGGGTTCCTTTGAAACGCTTGTTCGAAACCGGCGGCGTGCTTGCTCTGATTGCGGAAATCGTCGGCACATCTTACCGAGATCTTGGCACGATGATGGCCTTTGGGCCACAAGGCCAGCGTACAGGCTCGTTATCCTCAGGCTGTATCGAGGATGACATTGCCGAACATGCCGCCGAAGTTTTCAAAACGGGAGCGGTCAAGTCCCTGCGCTATGGTCAAGGCTCGCCCTTCTTTGATCTTACACTTCCCTGCGGAGGGGGCCTTTCAATCCTGCTGATCCCCAACCCCGACCGTGACACGCTGCAAGCCGTTTTGGCGCGGGGGGATGCGCGTCACGAGGCCGCTTTGCGGATCGGTCTGAAGGATGGGTCTTTCACCCTGCTTCCTGAAGGCAGTCACAACGCTGATGCGGATAGCCTTGTTGTTGTCCTTCAACCCGAATTGCGCTTTTGGGTCTATGGCCACGGGATCGAGGCGATATCGTTTGCCTTGATGGCGCAGGCCGCTGGCTATCACGTCTCTTTGTTCGGGCAAGAGGGGCTCCATTCCGACCTGACGCGCCTTGACCTGCGCAACATGATCATTGTGCCCAGCTTTCGCAGTTACCTTTGCCCGACGCCGGATCGCCGCACAGCCATTGCGCTGTTCTTTCATGATCATGAGAATGAGGCGCGGCTTCTGGCGCAGTTTTTGCCGTCTGATGCGTTTTTCATCGGTGCGCAGGGCAGCCTGAAAGCTCGTCAACGTCTGCTGGCCGATCTTGCAACCTTAGGTGTTACGCCGCAGCATTTGGCCAACCTCAGTCCTAGTTTCGGGCTGATCGGATCGTGTCGTGATCCACGCACCCTGGCTGTTTCGGTCCTCGCCCATGTCTTGTCTGTTGCAGGGGCACAGGCTGCAGGGTATCCGGGAAACGATTATCCTGATGTGCAAGCGTTGGCTTTGGTTCGTTTCCCCTAACTTCCCGTCCTGTCGGAGGCGCCTATTTTGATGCAGAAGAATGGATTTTCGCAGACCGTGGGCCTACTTGGCACGGCGTTGACCAGTTGGGCGGATCAGACGCGCCCGATCGGTCGGGGCGAGAGCTTCCGCATTCAGGGCATCGACCTGTCAAACCGACTGATGGGTCTGGACGATCTGTTCTTCGTTGATGAGCATGACCATTTCCGGCCGCGCTTTGGCGAAGGGATGCGGCTTTTGAACCAAGAAATGCTGAATACGGGCACGTTGCGCAATTCGTTTTACCCACAGGTTATGGCGTCGCATGCCCAGACGATGGACCTTTCGCTGAAAATCCGGTTTTATGGCCGGTTCCAGATCATCGTCTACCAGGGCCGCCTTGACCAAAAGCCGGTCCCGCTGGCCGAGCAGATCATCTCTTCGGCAGAGCCTGGTAGCGCGCGGATTGACTTGGGTTCGATCGGTCTGGTGCCGCGCGGCTCACGGCTGTTTTGGGTGGCACGCGCGCTCAACGATTCGTGCGAGTTGTTTGGCGTGACGTGGGAAGGCTGCGCCCCTGCCGCGACGGAAGGGCGGATGCTTGTGTTGATCCGCACTTTTGGACGGACGCGCGACGTTCAAAATATGCTTAAAACTTTTCAGACCCAGGCCGTTCAGGACGACTACAGCGACGTCCTGAAGAATATCTTCTTCTTGGTCTATGATGCCTCCCCGGGTCTGGATCAGCAAAGTTACGCAGAGTTTGCCAGCCATGACCTGCTCAACACCTTTGTCATCACCGGCCCCAACCTTGGTGGCGGCGGCAACATGAGTCTGGAGCTTTTGGCCGTTCAGCAGGCGATGAAAGTCTCTGGCGTCACGGTCAACGAGATGGTCCTGACCGACGACGACCTGCAAGTGTCGCTTGAAAGCCTGTCGCGCAACTGGGGGACCACCTTGTTTCGCAAAGACAACGCCTTTCACACGCTGCCGGTTTTCATGCAATCCGAGCCGCGCCGGATGTGGGAGGATGGCGGTTTCTGGGGGCGGTTTACAGATGCCAGCCCGCGCGGTCTGCGCAATGTGGTGGCGCCGCGCCTGCTGCGGCACAACCAGATCTTCCGCGGTCTGGACCATATCGACGACATGGCACGTCTGCATCATGCAGAATATTCCACCTTTATCTTCCTGTCGATGCCGGTCAGCCGCCTCGCCGAAATTGGTCTGCCCGCCGCGTTCTTCCTGCGTGGCGATGATATAGAGTTCAATCTGCGCCACGCGATGGCCGGGGGGGTGACGGTTTCCAACCCCAATATGGCCGTCTGGCACGAGCCGGCGCATTCTTACGCGCAGGAATATATGTCGATTGCCCATGGTGTGATCATCAACATGGCCTATGGTCAGGACACGCCTGACGCGCTGGCTGCTTTCTTTCACTCCCGTGCTTTGGCCCATATTTCGATTTCGGATGTGGCTGGCTTGACCGTATATGCCGAGGCTCTGGCCGATCTGGTCGCAAAAGATCGTCTGATGGAGGGTGATTTCGCGCCGCACTATCAGGCCATGATCGCGCGCTACAAAAGCTTTGACTCGGCTTTTGTGACCCTGCCGGATGAAGTTGTCGAAACCTTGAGTGCCGCGTCGAAGGCCGAAGGCAAGCAGTCGGCCATTGTGCCTTTCCTGTATATGCCAACACAGTCCAGCGAAAAAATTCTGGATCGGGTCGTGCTGTGGAATGCCAATACCGAGCGTCGCAACATCTATGACCCGAACGAGCCAGATCGTCTGATGGCGCTGGCCACGGTTGCCGCGCGGTTTTACGCCTCGCTCAGCGCTTTTACCCAGGATTATGGCCGGTTGCGGACGCATTACCGACACAAGCTGGCGGAAACCTCGGCACCGGCCTTCTGGCTGGCTCTGGCCGAACGGGCAAAGTTCGAGGTGCTGCATGGCTGAATATTCTACCGATGAGCGGCATCGCCGGACCGAATTGGGCGAACTGCGCCGCGTGATCGGGGCGTTCCAGATGAACGAACACAGCATCGGCAACGGCGATCTGGTGTCGATGGCGACTTTGGCTGACACGCCCAATCCATATCTGGACGGCAATGTCTATTCCGCGTCGGTCAACCTGGTGCCTTCGCGGCTGATGCCTTTTACTGGCACGCGCTGGCAGCTTCGTCTGAACGCGGACGAAACGTGGAGCCTACTGAATCAGGGCCAGACCGAACAAATGCTGGCGGGTTCGGGCAGCATCGTCACCCTGGGGCGAGAACCTTTGGGTATTGATACGGAGCGTTTCAACACCACCCGCTGGCTCTTGTACCGCGATCTGACCGGCTTTCGCCTGCGTCCCTGCATGAGGGTCGGGGGCTGGCTTGGCGTGCAAGAGGGGCATGCCGTGCTGTCCGGCAAGACCGACGCTGCGGGCCGCTGGCTGTATTGGGCGATCAAACCCTATGGCGTCGGCGAATAGGTTCCGCAACTTGTAGTGGTGCGTCATACCTGATGCGGGCTTGCAGAAGCCTCTTCGTCCGGTCTCACACCGGCTTTGCCGAAGCTGCGGGCGCTTCCAGATAGCAGCCCGGAAGGTTGAGGGATTTGACGCCGCCCGTCCGATTTCGCCATTTTCGGCTGTCTTGCCAAGGCACGCAGGGTCCGGCGAAACCCTAGAGCAAGTCGCCTTGTTCGCGATTCAGGATTCCCAAGTTGTGAGGTTTGTGATTCCATGATCTTGCCAGATGTAGGGGGTCAGTATGGGCAAGCCACATCCAATTGAGTTGCGGAGCCGGGTCATCGCGTTTGTCGAAGAGGGCCATGGTCATCGCGAGGCCGCACGTCACTTTCGGGTTTCGCCGCGCTTCGTGAACGACATGGTGATACTGAAACGCGAGAGCGGGGGGCTTTCGCCGAAGGCGCAGGGGAGCCATACGGAGGGCAAACTTGCGCCCTACACAGGCTGGCTGCGTGACCGACTGGCGATCAAGGGCGATCTGACGCTGGATGAGATCGTGGCCGAACTGGCCTGCGTGCAGGGTGTTTGGGTGCATCGCGGGTCGGTCGGCAAATGGCTGCACCGGCTTGGGCTGAGCCATAAA
>JBBRKS010000073.1:0-19183 GCA_038231775.1 Rhodobacterales bacterium
GGTGGTGCCTTGGATGCGCCGGATTGCCGATGATTGCCACGAGGCGGGGGCGGCGGTGATGATCCAGTTGACCCATCTTGGGCGGCGCACCCGCTGGGACAAGGGCGATTGGTTGCCGGTTCTGGCCGCAGGGCCGGGGCGCGAACCCAGCCACCGCGCCTTTCCCAAGGTGATGGAAGAGTGGGATATTGAACGGGTGACCAAAGACTTTGCCGACGCTGCCGAACGGATGAAAGAGGCCGGTTTGGACGGGGTGGAGTTTGAATGCTACGGGCACTTGCTGGATCAGTTCATGTCGCCTTTCACCAACGCAATGCCTGCGCCCTATGGTGGCACTTTGGAAAACCGGGCGCGGTTTGCGATGGAGGTACTGGCAGCCTGTCGCAAAAGGGTGGGACCGACCTTCCTGTTGGGCATGCGCTATACGGCGGATGAGGTTGAATCCGGCGGTATCAGTGCCGATGACGGCGTGGCGATCGGCAAGATATTCCGTGACTCCGGGCTTGTCGATTTCCTCAACATCATCAAGGGGCGCATTCACACTGACGCGGCTATGACCGATGTGATCCCGATCCACGGGATGAAATCCGCCCCGCATCTCGATTTCGCAGGGCGGATGAAGGCAGAGGTCGGGATGCCGACGTTCCACGCCGCCCGCATCCCAGATGTTGCGACAGCCCGGCACGCAATCGCCTCGGGTCAGTTGGACATGGTTGGCATGACGCGGGCGCATATGGCCGATCCGCATATTGTGCAGAAGATCATCGAAGGGCGTGAACATGACATTCGCCCCTGTGTTGGGGCCACCTATTGCCTTGACCGCATCTATCAGGGTGGCATGGCGCTTTGCATCCACAACCCTTCGACCGGACGTGAAGAGACGATGCCTCATACGATCACACCCGCCACGACCAAACGGCAGGTTGTGGTGGTCGGCGCAGGTCCTGCCGGGCTTGAGGCGGCCCGGGTCGCCGCTGAACGCGGCTACAAGGTCACGGTGTTTGAGGCCGCGGCACAGGCTGGCGGTCAGGTGCGCCTGCTTGCCGAGACCAAACGCCGGGCCGAGATGATCGGCATCATCGACTGGCGTATGGCGCAATGCGCAGCCCTTGGGGTGGAGTTTCGGTTCAACACCTGGGCGGAACCGCAGGATATCGCGCCGCTGAACCCCGATCTGGTGATCATCGCCACTGGAGGGATGGCGCAGAAGGATATTCTGACCTTTGGCAATGACCTGACCGTTTCGGCCTGGGACATTCTGTCTGGCGATGTGAAGCCGGGTCAGAATGTGCTGCTGTATGACGATGCCGGTGACCATACCGCCCTGCAAGCGGCTCAACTGTTGGCGGAATCGGGGGCCACGGTAGAGGTGATGACGCCTGATCGCACCTTTGCGCCAGATGTGATGGCGATGAATCTTGTGCCCTATATGCGGGCCATTCAGGACAAGAAGGTGACCTTCACGGTGACCTACCGTCTGACCTCGGTGGAAAAAGAGGGCAACCTGATCAAGGCCACGATTGACAGCGACTATGCCAAACTGGGCATCACGCGCAGCTTTGATCAGGTCGTGGTCAATCACGGCACCCTGCCGTTGGACGAGCTGTATTTTGCCCTTAAGCCCCTTTCGGTCAATCTTGGCGCGGTCGACTACGACGCGCTGATCGCCAGTCAACCGCAAACGCTGGGCGGAGGTCCGGCAGGATTCCAGCTGTTCCGCATTGGTGACGCGGTTGAGGCGCGCAACATCCACGCGGCGATCTATGACGCCCTCAGGTTGTGCGCGGTCGTCTGACACACCCAAGTCTGCCAAATATATCGGCATTTTGACCCTGCGCTGCACTTTTCGCCGCAGGCCCGTTGGTTAATTGACGCTGCGTTAACGCCCCGATCACGAGATGATTACGTCCATCCGTGCATCATCACCGGGTGCCAACGGAGACCGTCATGAATTTGCCTCAAGTGACCGATGATCTGATGCCCGATGACCTTGTTGACGTGACTCTCGTTTGTGCGGGGGACGTGGCAGCCCTTGCTGCCCTGCAACTGGCGCGTCACTTTGGCCTGCCTTGTGCCGAAGCAGAGACGATATTAGCGGTTGGGCGTGGATTGGTCGCATCGCATGTGCCGCTAAAGCGCGCCAAAGCAGCAGTTTCTTTGATGGCAACTTTGGGGGTGCGACTGGCAATCGTGGAATTCGGCGAAGGACCGGGGCTTGAAGTTTTTGACCTGTCGATGCGGTTGACCGATCCCGGCGTTGCATCTTCTGTCCTTCAGAAACTGCGTGCCTTGGGGTTCGCCAGCGGGGACGTGGCGTCTAAATTCCACGGCCCCGGCGGATATGAACTTTGCAATCTGACCCGCGACAGGGCGGATGGTTTGCTACGCGAGATGCGCGCTTTTCCGGGTGTCGAACTTGTGTGCAGCCCACAGACAGAGGCGCGCTATGACGTTTTCGCGGGGCCACGCGGCAACCGCCGCAGTATGGCGCTAATTCTAAGACATCTGGCCGATATTGGGTGTCATGCCTGCGACCCTTGGCCTGCGTTGGCGGTCGGACTGGACCGGCGCATGTTGGCCCATCTTGACGCCCGCTTTCCCGACCATGGTCTGATTTGCGTCAATCACAAATTCCAACGCTATGACCTGACCCTGACCGGGCTTGGTTCGGTTTCTGTTCAGGATTTCGCGGATTTCCTGACCACGCGGGGTCACGCCCCCTACATAGCGCTTGAGGTCGTGACCGGGCGGCGCGGTCTGCGGCTTGAATCCGGTTTGACCCGCGCAACGGCACTGCAATTTCTGTCGGACTATGCCCTGATCGGCCTTCAGGTCCGCGCCGACTTTGTCCACTCCACAGAGAAAACCGTTAAAATGTCGCCGGTTAAGTCGGGATTCATGCCGATCCTTTAAGGTCGACCTTGGGTGAGACTAAGGGTGTGGGAATGGCTGGGCAATCAAATGCCGCGCCAGTCATCATCAAACGGAAGAAGGTCATATCGGGCGGCGGTCACCACGGTGGGGCGTGGAAGGTTGCCTATGCCGATTTTGTGACGGCCATGATGGCGTTCTTCATGTTGATGTGGCTATTGGGTGCGACGACAGAAAAGCAACGTAAGGGTATCGCGGATTACTTCAATCCGACGATTCCGATCAACCGCGTCTCGGGCGGGGGGGATGGTGCCTTTGGGGGCGATTCCATCTTCAGCGACCAGACCTCTGCCAAGAATGGCACGGGTCAGTCAGCTGCCGCCCCCGGCGATGACAACAAGTCCGGTGGTGCCGGTGGCACAACTGCGGGCGAGGATAAGGCAGCCCAGGATGATGCGCTGAAGCGGTTGCAAAGCGTGCTGGAAGGCAAGGGTGGCGAAAGCCAGACCATGGAAAGCCTGCTAAGCCATGTGGTCACCAAAGTCACCGATGAAGGTCTGGTGATAGAGATGTTTGACGTCGCAGGCAGCCCCTTGTTTGACAAGGATTCCGCTTTGCCGACCGATACGTTGCGCGGCATCGCGGGATTGCTGTCCGACGTGCTGGGACAGGCTAAAAACCAGATCGCGGTGGACGGTTATGTCCGGTCCTATCCGGTGATGCTGGTCAAAAATCCAACCTGGGACCTGTCATCGTCACGCGCGCAGGTGGTGCGGCAACTGCTGGAGAATGGCGGTCTGGACACCAGCCGCGTAGCGCGGATCAGTGGCCATGCCGACCGCAAACCGGTGACAGCCGATCCGACCGCGATGCGCAACAACCGGGTTGAGGTGATCCTTTTGCGAAAGGACCGGTAAGCGCCAAGGATTTTACTTGTTAGGCTTATCTTAAGTCGAAGCGTTCAGCTTGACCTCACAAGGTCGAGCTGCAGAAAGGCGCTATCGATGACAATTACCTCTTCGCTGAACGCGGGGGTGGCAGGGTTAACCGTGAATGCCAACCGTCTGGCAACCATTTCAGACAACATCGCGAACTCTTCCACTTATGGCTACAAGCGGGCGACTGCCGATTTCTATTCGGTCGTGGTTCATGGTGACGTGAGCACGGCCTATTCGGCAGGTGGTGTACGATCAACCAGCTACCGTTTGATCGACGAACATGGGCCACTGATCGGCACCACGAATTCGACCGATCTGGCGATTGACGGTCGTGGTTTCATGGCCGTCACCACGATTGACGCGGTCAATCGCGGGGTCGGTGACTTGCCGATCTCGTTGACAACAACCGGGTCGTTCAAGGCGGATGCCGACGGGATATTGCGCACGCCGACCGGTCAGGTGCTGATGGGCTGGCCTGCCAATCCGGATGGCACGCTCTCCAACTATCCGCGCGACACGATGAAGGCCATGTCGCCGGTGAAGCTGGATCAAAACCAGTATGTCTCTAACCCGACAACCAAGATGTCGCTTGGGGCCAACCTGCCTGCCACGGCCACACAGGCCGGCGCGAATGGACTGACCTACGAAATGTCTGTCCAGTACACCGGAAACCTCGGCACGCAAGAGACGTTGCATTATGTCTTCACGCCCTCGGTTCCGGCAACCGGCGCTTCAAACAGCTGGGACATGACGATTGCGGACACCGCGTCGAACAATGCCGTCATCGCCGAATACACCATCGCCTTTGACAGCAGCCAAAGTTCTGGTGGCACGCTGGCGTCGGTCACGACGGTTACGGGTTCGGACTATGATTCCGGCACAGGGCTTATTCCAATCGCCGTCGGGGGCGGAAACGTCGACCTGGATATCGGGGCCATCGGGATCACCGGCGGCATGACTCAGTTGTCAGAAAGCTTTGCGCCGATCGGCAAGGCCACCAACGGCACACCCGTCGCACGTCTGGTTGGCGTCGATATCGACGACAACGGGTATCTGCACGCCAATTATGACCAGGGCTTTTCAAAGGTCATCTATCAGATTCCGGTGGTTGACGTGCCCAACCCCAATGGTCTCGCGTCTCGCAGCGACCAGACCTATCAGATCTCGGCGGCGTCCGGCCCGTTCTACCTGTGGGATTCGGGCGATGGACCGACGGGCAAGATGGTCGGCTATTCGCAAGAGCAAAGCACGACAGATGTCACGACGGAACTGACCAATCTGATCACCACGCAGCGTGCCTATTCGTCCAACGTCAAAGTCATTCAGACGGTGGACGAGATGCTGCAAGAAACCACCAACATCAAGCGATAGGGCGGATAAGTGACAATAGGCGGCACCCTAACCAGCGCCCTGTCCGGGCTGACCGCAGCGGCAAAAGCGGCAGAGCTGGTGTCGTCGAACATCGCGAATGCCACGACGCCCGGCTACGGGCGTCGTGAACTGCTGCTAAGCGCCAGAACTGTCGGCCACACCGGTCAGGGCGTTCAGATTGTCGGCGTCAACCGCGTTGTCGATCAACCGCTGCTGAACGACCGCAGACTGGCGCAATCCGAACAAGGCGATGCAGAGACGCGTGCGGCTTTTTACACGCGTCTGGAAACCCTGATGGGCACGCCGGATCAGGCCTATTCGCTGAACGGAAGGGTCGCGGCTTTTGACGCCGCTTTGACAGAGGTGACCGCCCATCCCGAATCCGAACCACGGTTGAACAACGTGGCTTCAGCGGCCAAAGGGGTGATCAGCAGTCTGACGGCGGTCGGCAAAGACATTCAGGCCGCACGAACCGCTGCCGACACCGAAATCGCCTCTCAGGTCCAGCTTTTGAATGATGGTTTGGCCAGAGCATCAAAGCTGAACACGCAGATCCACAACGGCTTTGGTCTGGGCCAGGACACGTCGGCGCTGCAAGACCAGCGCCAGCAGATTATCGACCAGATCGCCAAGATCGTCCCGGTGCGGGAAATTCAGCAAAAAGATGGCTCTATCGCGCTATACAGCACCGGTGGCGCGATCTTGATGGACAAGATACCGGCTGTTTTCGGATTTACAGCCACCTCGTCGATCTCTGCGTCGATGACGCTGCAATCGGGTGGCGTGTCGGGCCTGACACTGAACGGGGTTGCCACAGCGACATCAGGGGAATCGTCCGTCATTCTTGGCGGGTCGCTGGCCGGCAACTTTGCGGTGCGAGATCAGATTGGCGTGAACTCTCAGGCCCAGATCGACGCGGTTGCCCGCGATCTTGTTGAACGGTTTCAGGACAGCGGTGTCGATGCGACCCGCGCCGCCGGCGACCCGGGATTGTTCACGGACAATGGCAGCGCTTTTGACCCTGTGAACGAAGTAGGTCTGGCGCAAAGGCTGCAACTGAATGCCACTGTTGACACAAGTAAGGGCGGCGCGGTCTGGCGTCTGCGCGACGGCCTTGGCGCCGTCACTCAGGGGCCGCCCGGCAACACGTCGCTGCTGACCACGTTGCGCGTCGCCTTGACGGCCGACCGACAACCATCTTCGGGCGGCTTTATGTCCGGCGCCCGCAGTTTTTCAGTCTTGTCCAGCAATCTTCTGTCTTTGAACGCGTCAAACAAGCTGTCTGCCCAAGGGGATGCGAATTATGCCGCGACCCGGCTGGATTCCTTCACCTCGATGGAGGCGCAGGGCGGTGTCGATTCCGACCACGAAATCCAGTCCCTGCTGCAAATCGAACAAAGCTACGCCGCCAATGCAAAAGTCATCAAAACGGTGGATGAGATGATTCAAACCTTGTTGAACCTGTAACATGCAAAACCTGACAATCGGCGACATGGCGCAATCTCTGATCCTCACCCGGCAGGCCCGCAACCTTAAAGCCTCGATGCAGCAATTGTCGACTGAGGCCACTACCGGGCTTGTCGTTGACCAGACCGCACGGCTGAACGGCAACTTCGTTCCGATCGCCGGGATCGAAGCAAGCCTGTCGCACCTTGAGGCTTACCAGTCCGTGACCGCGGAAAGCCAAATTATTACAAGTGTGATGCAAACGGCGCTGGGCACCATCAGTGACCAGTCCACCGCCTTGGGCACAGCCCTGTTGTCGGGCGCATCAAGCCAATCAGCCTTGCAAATCAACACACTTGGCATCGACGCGTCGCAACGTCTGGAAACGGTCATGTCAGTGCTGAATACACGTGTGGGCGAACGTTCGGTGTTTTCAGGGCTTGAAACCGGCAAATCCGCTGTCGCCAGCGCTGATACGCTGCTGACCGCCTTGCAAACGGCTGTGACGACGGCAGGTGCCATTTCCAGTGCCGATGTCGAAGTCGCGGTGAACGCCTGGTTTGATGATCCTGCCGGGTTTCAGGCGACCGTGTACCAAGGCGGCGACGTGCTGGGGCCGGTGCCCGTCGGCCCCGATCAGACCGCCCAGATTGATGTGACGGCCAAAGATCCCGCCATAGTGGCGATGCTGAAGGGGCTTGCCATGGGCGCACTTCTGTCCCGCGGGGTGTTGGCTGGCAGCGACGTGGCGCGGGCCGATCTTGCCAAACGCGCAGGGGAGCGGTTGGCCGGATCCCAAAGCATCGTTGCAGGTCTGGGGGCGCGGCTTGGTACGACAGAGGCCACTATCCAGAATGCCGCCACGCGCAACGACGCCGAAAGGGATGTTCTGCAAACCGCGCGGCTGAACCTGCTTTCGGTCGATCCCTACGAGACAGCCTCAAAATATCAAGAGGCTCAGGGTCAGTTGCAAACCCTCTATACCCTTACCGCGCGTGCGTCGCGCCTTAGCCTGGTGGATTTCCTTTGATTCTGCGCACCGCTTTCTTCTGTCTAGCTGCAATCATGTCCAACCCGGTCAGCGCCGAAGAGATACGGATCAAGGACCTGGTGGAGTTTGACGGCGTGCGCGGCAATGACCTTGTCGGGTACGGCCTTGTCGTGGGCTTGAATGGCACCGGGGATGGGTTGCGCAACTCTCCCTTCACCGAAGAGATCATGTCAAATCTGCTGGAGCGTCTTGGTGTCAACGTGACCGGAGAGCAATTTCAGCCTAAAAACGTCGCGGCTGTGTTCGTGACAGCCTCATTGCCGCCCTTTGCGCGGGCCGGGGGGCGGATTGACATCACAGTCTCTGCGATCGGTGATGCCAAAAGCCTTTTGGGCGGCACGCTTGTGATGACCCCGCTGAACGGTGCGGACGGACAGATTTATGCGGTGGCGCAGGGCACGATCATTGCCGGCGGTGTGACGGCAGAAGGTCAGGGCTCAAAGGTCACGCAAGGCGTTCCAACAGCCGGCACTATCCCGGCGGGCGCCCATGTCGAACGTGAGGTTCAGTTTGATTTCAGCCAGATGCACTCGGTTCGGCTGGCCTTGCGTGCACCCGACTTCACCACGGCGTCTAGGATCGAAGGCGTGATCAATAAGGCCTTCGGTGCGAAAGTTGCCGTGATGCAGGATGCTGGGACTGTGGCTTTGAACATTGATGCGACCCGGATGGATTCTCCGGCGCATGTGATCGCCAAGCTGGAAAACCTGACGGTTGAACCTGAGGCGCGCGCCCGTGTTGTGGTCGATCAGCGCAGCGGCACCATCGTGATGGACGACGATGTACGCATCAGCCATGTGGCGATTGCGCAGGGCAACCTGACGCTGCGGGTCGATGAGATGCCGCAGGTTGTGCAGCCCAACCCCTTCTCGCAAGGGGAAACCATTGTTGTTCCGAACACTCAGGTGGGCATTCAAAACGCACCCGGCACAGGGTTGGCCGAAGTGCAGGGTGGTGCCAGCCTGTCTGCCGTTGTGGCCGGCCTGAACGCCTTGGGTGTCGCCCCGCATGACATGATCGACATTCTCAAAAGCATCAACGCTGCTGGGGCCCTGCATGCCGAGTTTTTGGTGAACTGACGCGCGATCAGCCCCCGGTGTAACTGCGCACCAATGCCCCAGAGACCAGCGTCCAGCCATTGGCCACGACGAAAAACGCCAACTTGAAGGGCAAAGAGACGACTGCGGGTGGCACCATCATCATGCCCATCGACATCAGGATCGCTGCGGTCACAAGGTCAATGATCAGGAAAGGAAGATAGATCAAAAAGCCGATCTGGAAGGCGCGCGAGATTTCCGACAGCATGAACGAGGGCACCAAAAGCGAAAACGGCGCATCGGCGAGTTTCGCCGTTTCTTTTGGGCGAAGGGCCTCAAGGGCTGCGAACGTGTCCGCGTTGGTTCGGGCGACCATGAAGCCGCGGAATGGGGCTGCGATCATTGGAACGGCCTGTTGCACGTCTATCTGTCCAGAGGTCAGGGGCTCAATGCCCTTTGTCCATGCCTCGGTAAAAACCGGGTCCATCACGAACCAGGTCAGGAACAGCGCTAACGTGACGATGACCATATTGGGGGGCGATTGCTGCAAGCCCAAGGCCTGCCGCAGGATCGACAGGACGGTCACGATGAACGGAAAGCAGGTGACCATAACGGCAAGGCCGGGCACAAGGCTAAGAAGCGTCACCAGCAGGATCAGCTCGACCGACCGGGTCGCCAGCGAGCCGTTGTTGCCGAAATCGAGCGAAACCGTTTGGGCCAAAGCGGGGCTGGCCAGCAAAGCCAGAAGAACAGCCAGCCCGAAAACCTTTTTCACAGTCCGCCCCGCAGATTGGCCACTTCGGTCAGCCTGACGGCAAGCTGGCCAGCTTGTTCCCCCTCCAACTCTTGCAATTCACCGCGCGCGATAAGGCGGTCGCCGACATAAAGTTCAACCGGATCGTCCACCCGCCGGTCCAGCGGCAGAATGGCGTCACGGCTAAGCCGCAGCAGGTCTTTCACCAGCGGGCGCGCCTTGCCGACTGAAATGATCACCTCGATCGGAACTTGGGCGAAAGGGTTGGTGTCGGCAGAGTTATCCATTGGGTCGGTCCTTTCCAGGACGGTCGAAGAAGCCGCGGACGGCAGAGGTGATTTCGGCGGTTGCCTTGTCAAGGTCGACCTGAGTCTCCACGGTACCAAGCCGGATGTAGACCTGACCTTCACCGAGGGTCGGTTCTTCCTCGATGGTCAGGGCAAGTCCGGTGGTCTGTTCCAGCAAAGCCTCAACCGCGGGGCGGGCAGAGGGATTGATCACCAGCGTGATCGGGGCATCCCCCAATCCTTCGGCCAGTGGCATCAGGGTTTCCAGCACAAAAGGCGCCAGGGTTTCGCGGGCGATTTCAGGCAAAAGCTGGCCTACGATCTGCAGTAGCAACGGTTCGACTGCTTTCAGGACATGGTTGCGCGCCTCGTGGTAGGTGAAGCTGAGTGTTTGAAAATTGCGCGCCAGTTCGGTCCGGATACGCGTCTGATCTTCACCCAAGGCAGCGCTGGCATCATCCCAGCCGGCGCGGTAGCCGGTTTCGTAAGAGGCGAGCTTTTCATCCTCCAGGGCGACCCTGTCCAGGATCACGGTATGCGTCTTTGCTGCTTTGGGTTCAGCGTCAAAAACCTCAAGCTTCAGGGCCATCAGACGGTCTCCTCGTCATGTTCCATCCACGACCGCAGGATTTCGATCGATTCGGCCTGACGCTCTTCAATCAGGCGACGAAGGCGGGCGACCGGATCGGTTTCGACCCCGGTCATTGCGGCCTCTTGTTCCGAAAAATCGGCGACCTGAGGGAAGATGCCACCATCGTCGATTTCGCCGGTCAGGACCTCGGCTTTGGCGGCGGCCCTGCTGCCGGGCAGGGTAAGCGGTGGAAGCGGTGCTGAGAACTGCCCCCCGGTAGGCGCCGACGATGTCAAGACCGGGCGGATCACGAAAAGGCCAAGGATCAACGCCACCAATGCCAGCACACTCAGCTGGATCACCGACATCATGTTGATCGGTCCGAATGCGGCAAGAAAGCTGGACTCCACCAAGGTCCCCGCAACTGTTTGTTGTTGAAACGGCAAAGATTTCAGCGTCAGAACGTCTCCCCGTGTCGTATCGAGGCCGACCGCAGAGGCGACAAGCTCTTTGAGAGTCGCCAGCTCCGCATCACTGCGCGGTTGAAACGTGACGGTGCCATCTGCCGCCACGACCTTTTCCTGATCGACCAGCACAGCAACCGACAATTTGGACACGGCACCCGGCATTTTGATGACCTGACGGTTGGTTTCCGAGACTTCAAAGTTCACCCGTTCTGATTTGTCAGTGCTTTGGCTTTGATTCGAACCTCCGGCAGCGGTGCCGCCTGATGGCAAGTTCGAGGCCACCGTAACGTTGCCGTCATTACCTGTAGACGAACCTGTCTTGTCCTGCGTCTCCGTCGAAATTGGCACCTTGCCTTGCGGGTCAAGGGTGCGCTGGTTGACCTCTTCGCGGTCTGTGACCACATCGACATTCACCTCGACCACGGCGGCATTCGGGCCGACACGCGCGGCCAGAAGTCGTTCCACATTCAGTTTGATCTCGGCCGCTTTGGTATCGCCCGCCGTGTTGGGTTCTGTGGCGTCGCTTTCCGGCGCGACCAGCCCTTTGGCCGAATCAATCACCGCCACATCTTCGGGTTGCATGCCAGAAACAGCCCCCGCCACCAGATGACGGATCGCTTTTGCCTGATCAGCGGTCAATGCGCCGGACCGCGTGGTCACCGTCACGCTGGCAGTTGGCCTGCTTTTGTCCTGAAACAATTGCGACGGGGCTTCGGCGATGTGCACCCGGGCGGCTTTGACCTCTGGCAAGGCCAGCACGGTCCGGGCCAGCTCCCCTTCTTTGGCGCGCCAGTAGGCCGCATCAAACATTTGTGAGGTTGTGCCGAATCCTGAAAGCGAATCAAGAAGTTCGTATCCGGTCCCCCCGGTTGCGGGCAGGCCTTGGGCGGCAAGGGTCATGCGCAGATTGTCCCGCATCGCCTGGTCGACATAGATCGCTTCGCCGCGGATTTCGTATTTGACCCCCTGTTGATCCAGCGCTGACAGCACCTCACCCGCCGAGGCGTTGTCCAGACCCGAATACAGCAGCGCCTTGTCACTGGTGCCAGCCAGCCGCGCCAACCCCAGAATGGCCAGAAACATGGCCAGCGTTGCCCCAACGACG
The DNA here is from genome assembly GCA_038231775.1 of Rhodobacterales bacterium. Taxonomy (GTDB): domain Bacteria; phylum Pseudomonadota; class Alphaproteobacteria; order Rhodobacterales; family Rhodobacteraceae; genus Stagnihabitans. The sequence continues at coordinate 11,899 of JBBRKS010000073.1, forward strand.
ATGGCACGGCGCCGATTGGTCAGATTGGCCCAAACCGATAGCAAATTCTGCACTGTAGTCTCCGTTCCGGGCTTCTGCCGCTTGAGACCACATTGAAGCGCTGGCCTTAACAATCGGTTAGTAGGAACAGGTCTATCTTCGTCCTCACAACAAGGATGGAGGTCCCTTTGGCCGTAGCCGAAGCGCCGCACGACGCGGCCCCCAAGAAAAGTTCGAAACTGCCGATGATCATCGGTTTGGTCCTGTTCTTGGCCCTTGGCGGTGGAGGGTTCTATGCGGTGTATTCCGGCATGATTCTTGCGCCGGCGATGGAGGCCAAGCCGAAGGAATCGGCAGGCCAAGAGGCGGCACCCGAGATTGCCTTTGTTCCGATCACGCCGGTGACCATTTCGTTGGGCAAGGCAGCTGACAACCATCACCTGCGCTTTACCGCCCAGCTGGAGGTCAACAAGGACAGCGAAGTCGAGGTCGCAGACCTGGTGCCGCGCATTCTGGACGTGATCAACGGCTATCTGCGGGCGGTCGAGGTGGCCGAGCTGGAGGATCCTGACGCTTTGGTCCGGCTGCGGTCGCAAATGCTGCGGCGCATTCAGATCGTGACGGGCGAGGGGCGTGTGCGTGACCTGCTGGTCACCGAATTCGTGCTGGATTGAGAGAGCAAGATGAACCTGATTTCGGACATACTCCTGTCGGCCGGGGCTTTTGGCGCGGCGATCTATTGTTGCGTTCTTGCAGCCCGGCTGAAGAAATTCACCACACTGGAAAGCGGCATGGGTGGGGCCATCGCGGTTCTGTCGGCGCAGGTCGATGACATGACAAAGGCGCTGGACAAAGCGAGGGTGGCGGCCACCGGGTCAGCAGCAAGCCTTGAAAGCCTGACGTCGCGCGCCGAAAATGCGGCGGCCCGGATCGAATTGTTGTTAGCCTCGCTGCATGACCTGCCCGAACCAGCGCCATCCTCTAACCCGGTCACCGAAGCCGAAGAGGAAGCAGATCGCAAACTGCGCTTCATCCGACGCCGCCCTGCCCGTCCGGATATGGAGGCGGCTGAATGACCGGGGGCAAACAATCCGGGCGCAGCGTGCTGGTCATCCTGTCGCTTGTCCTTGCCTCCGCCGGGGCCTTGCGGCTTGGCTCTGGAATCGGCATGGCGCTGACCTCCGCCACGGCTGAGACGTCGCAGGCGCCGGTCAGTTGCCCAACTCCACCCGCTGCCCTCGCCGCTGCCCTTGTCGGGCGTGAAGCGCAAGTCAAGGTGCAGGAACAGGCGGCGGCCGAAAGAATGGCAGCCCTAAACCTTGCCGATCAGGCGATCACCAAGCGAATGAGTGAACTGCAAACGGCTGAGGATGATCTGAAAAAGACGCTCGCCATAGCGGACGGCGCATCTGAAAAGGATCTGGCGCAGTTGACCGCTGTCTATGAGGCGATGAAGCCTGCTGACGCCTCAGCCCTGTTCCAGACCATGGCACCGGAGTTTGCAGCGGGCTTTCTTGGCCGGATGCAGCCTGCTTCGGCGGCGGCGATCATGACAGGGCTGAAGTCGGACAAGGCTTACGAAATCTCGGTGCTTCTGGCGGGCCGCAATGCCCTTGCACCAAAGAATTAGGCTCAGCCTTTCTTAACCCGGGCGTGGCAAACAGGACGTGCAATATATCTTCGGGGGTCGGCCATGTTAGCTGTTATCGGCATTGTAATGATCTTCGTCATGGTTTTCGGCGGCTATATCTTCGCCGGCGGCAAGATGGAGATCATACTAGAGGCGCTGCCGCACGAAATGATCGTGATCGGCGGCGCAGCGATTGGCGCCTTTTTGCTTGGCAATGATCTGGCCACCGTCAAACAAGCCTTGAGAGACCTCGGCAAGGTCTTCAAGGGCGCAAAATGGAAGCCTGCGGACTACCGCGATCTGCTGGCCCTGCTGTTTGATCTGGTCCGCATTGCACGGTCGAACCCAGTGGGGCTGGAAGAACATGTTGAAAACCCCGATGGCTCGTCAATCTTCGGGCGGTTTCCGAAAATTCAGCACGACCACGATGTGGTGGAGCTGATCTGCGACACTTTGCGTGCCGCCTCGATGAACTACGACGACCCTCATCAGGTTGAAGAAGTTTTAGACAAACGTATGGAAGAGGCGCACCACCACGCGCTGCACGGCAGCCACGCTTGGCAATCCATGGCTGACGCCATGCCTGCCATCGGCATTGTTGCAGCCGTTTTGGGCGTGATCAAGACCATGGGTTCGATCGACCAGCCGCCGGAAATCTTGGGCGGGATGATCGGTGGCGCTTTGGTCGGAACATTCATGGGGGTGTTTCTGGCCTATGGCTTCATCGGCCCGATCTCCTCGCGCATCAAATCCGTGGTCGACGAGGACAATTTCTTCCATCAGCTGATCCGCGAGGTGCTGATTGCCAACCTTCACCGCCATCCCCCGAACATCTGCATCGAGGTCGGACGCCAGAACGCCCCGCACCATGTCAGGCCCAGCTTTGCAGAAGTGGAAGCTGTTCTGCGCGGATTGAAGCAGGACAGTGCGGCATGAAGCGTTGGCTTGCTTTTCTGTTGATTCTGGTTTTTGGCGTCTCGTCGGCAGGTGCCGGACCCGTCGCGATCACCTCTGGAGAGCATCCCGGTTTTACCCGCCTTGTGATGCAGTACAGCGGCCCGGTGGACTGGCAATTCGGGCGGACGGCTGACGGGTACAACCTGCGCGTCAAACAGCAAAAGCCGGTCTATGACATGGCCAAGGCGTTTGATTTGATTGGGAAGAGCCGACTTTCTGCCATCTGGGCAGATACCACGACAGGCGACCTGCATCTAGGAATCGCCTGCGCCTGCTACGCCATGCCTTTTGAGTTTCGGCCCGGGATCATCGTGGTTGATCTGTATGATGGCGCACCACGGAAAGGGTCTTCTTTCGAACTGCCGCTGGATGGCCCGGTGCCCGTCGCGGCGCTGCCAGAGCAGCCTAAGACTCAATTGCCGCAGCCGGTCTACAACTGGGCTGATATTGCGATGGCTCCTGTTCAGCACGGGGCCGTCATGTCGTTGCAACCCGGAACCGACCCGCAACCCGACGGGCTGCCCGCCATCGATTCGGGCCTTGAAAGCTTGCGCCTGTCCTTGATGCAAGAGCTAAGCCGTGGAGCCTCGCAAGGCATAGTGGACATGGCGGACCCCCCCAAAGTTGCGCAGAACACCAGCGTAGAAGGCGACCCCTCAGTGCAAATCCACCTGGGCGAAACCCCTGATCTGGTCATCCGCCAGAAAGGTGAAAGCCAGCGTCCGTTGACGGCTCAAGGTGCAGATTGTCTGACGGATGAGCGGTTGGAAATTCCGGTCTGGGGTGCCAGCCGACCCGTCGCGGATCAGATCGGCCCCGAGCGTCAGGGCCTGACTGGAGAATTCGACAAGCCCGATCCCGACGCCGTGACCCGTGCGATACGGTTCCAGCTGTTTTTGGGGTTCGGTGCCGAAGCGCGCAACCTGATGCGCGCATTCCCATCCAATCTGCCGGACAAGGCGATTTGGGAAAGTATGGCACATATTCTGGATGACGAGCCTTACCCGGCATCCATCTTTTCCGGGATGGAGGATTGTGGCACCGCTGCTGCCCTGTGGGCCACGCTGGCCGACCCAAACGCGCGCCCCGGCAGCGAACAGGCGAAAGCTGCCGTTCTGCACAGCTTTTCAGCCCTGCCGCCGCATTTGCGCAGACTTTTGGGGCCGCATCTTGTCGAAAGCTTCCTAGCCACCAAAGATATTTCGGTTGCCACCGCACTTCGTGATGCAATCTTGCGCGTTCCGGGAGATCCGGGACCGGAAATTGTCCTGATGCAGGCTAAGATGGATCAGGTTCTGGGCAAGCCGGACAAGGCAGAGGTCCAACTCAAATCGCTGTCAACGTCACCCGGTCCTACCTCTGCCGAGGCTTTGGTCGCTTTGGTTGAACAGAAAGCGACCTTGGGTCAGGCAGTTGATTTCTCACAGGTTCAAGCCTTGGAAGAAATGCTGAAGGAACGTCGTGGCGGGACGGACGCCCCAAGGTTTCAACATGCGCTGGTCCTTGCTCGTGCGGCTTCAGGTGATTTCGAGGGCGCTTTTGCCGAGATTGCGGCTGCGCCTGATGCTACCGCGACAGTATGGCGTCTGCTGGCTGAAGCTGGCGCTGACACGGCTCTGCTTACATTTGCAACTTTGGGCGACACTGATCTGCCGCCACAAGCCGCGCAAGAGTCAGCGGCGCTGATTGCAGATCGGCTGCTTGGCCTTGGTTTTGCTGATCAATCTGCCAAGTGGCTGACATTGGCGGACAACGCCCCGGCACTGCTCAAGGCACGGGTAAAGCTGGCGGCGGGCGATCCCAAGGCTGCCCTTGCGCTGTTGGACGACGACGAATCACCGGTTTCATTGGGGATCAAGGCGCAGGCGCATCAGGCGTTGGGTCAGGCCAAAGAGGCTGCAGCACTTTATTCCCAGCTTGGTAAGCCGGAAGATCAGATGGTTGCACTGACCCAGACCGGGGATTTGGCTGCGCTGAAGGTGGGCGGACCTGAACCGTGGAAAGCTGTTGCCGATATAGTGACAGCGGCACCCGTCGCAAAGACCGGAGTTTCACCACTGGACGGCCCACTGGCCCGCAACAAGGCGCTTGTGCAGGACAGCGCCGCGACCCGCGATGCAATCACAGCACTTCTGGATTCGGTAAAAGTGCCGGTTCCCCTCACGCAATAGGGTGCTGCTTACCGCCCGGTAAGGTTTGATCGCTAACCTTGTCACAGAAGCCCGACGAACCGGGCAATACAGGGTGAAACCCGTGAACCTGAATCTGATCTTACGCTGGATAGCGGGTTTTCTGGCCTGTGCGCAGCCAACTCACCCGGTGTGGGCTGCTGCCAGCCCCGGCCTGTTGTGCGACCATGCGGCTGCTTTGGCATCGCAAGCCACCGGGGTGCCGATCGACATTCTTCTTGCCATTTCACGAGTGGAATCGGGTCGTCGACAAGACGGCAGCTTTGGCCCATGGCCATGGACGATCAACGCAGATGGAAAAGGCGCGTTCTTTGAAACAAAAACCGATGCCGTCGCTGCGGCGACTGCGCATCTGACTGACGGCACCGGCACATTCGACGCAGGATGCTTTCAGCTGAACTATCGCTACCACGGAGACGGCTTTGCGACGTTTGACGATATGTTCGACCCCGAAAAGAACGCCGACTACGCGGCCAGATTTCTAGTTACGCTGTATGATGAGAAGGGCAATTGGGCGGATGCGGTGGCGGCTTACCACTCCCGTACGCCCGATTTGGGTGCGACCTATCTCAATCAGGTCAAGGCGGTTCTTGGTGGACCGAACGCCGGTGATCCACAGGCTGCGGCCGCAGTTGTGCCAGTTGCAGCGATACGCGAGAATAATTTCCCGCTTTTGCAGGCGGGAGGTCAGGGCGGCTACGGCTCGATTGTTCCGATGTCCAACACGCGCGGCCCTCTGATCGGAGGCAACTATTGATGCCCGGCCCGAAAATCAGCGTCGCAACTTTGTTCAGACCGACCATATTGCTGGCCCTCGCCTTGATGGGTGTCATCTTGATGATGGTGCTACCGGTGCCAGCGTGGGTGTTGGACATCGGACTTGCTTTGTCCTTCGCCCTGGCGATCCTGATGATGACGGTTACGCTGTTCATCGAACGTCCGCTGGAGTTTTCAGCGTTCCCGACGATTCTGCTGGCCTCGTTGATGCTGCGGCTCTCTCTGAACGTCTCGTCGACCAAGCTTATCATCGGCAAAGGGCACACCGGGACGGCAGCGGCAGGCCATGTGATCCAGGGCTTCGCCGAGTTCATCATGGGCGGCAACTTGCTGTTGGGCATCGTGATCTTTCTGGTCCTGCTGATCGTGAACTTTGTGGTCATCACCAAGGGCGCGGGCCGGATGGCAGAGGTTGGGGCCAGGTTTGCATTGGACGGGATGCCGGGCAAACAGCTGGCCATTGATGCGGACATGGCAGCCGGTGCCATCACCCACACCGAAGCCAAACTGCGCCGTGAGCGGGAACTGGCGGAGACGAACTTTTTCGGTTCCCTCGACGGTGCGTCCAAGTTCGTCAAGGGAGATGCGGTGGCCAGTCTTCTGATCACCGGGCTCAACATCGTGATGGGGCTGATCATGGGCGTCTTTGTCCATGGCATGCCGGTGGCGAAAGCCTTTGAAACTTATGCAATTTTGACGGTCGGTGATGGACTGGTCAGCCAGATTCCGGCCGTCATCATCTCGGTCGGCGCGGCTTTGCTGCTGGCACGGGGCGGGGCCGTTGGTGCCACCGACATCTCATTTTTTGCCCAGTTGGGCCGCTATCCGGGGGCGCTGGGTACGGTTGCCCTTCTGATGGGATTGATCGCGTTGGTCCCGGGCATGCCGTTCTTTCCATTCATGATCGGGGCGGCGGCCTTGGCGACGGCTGCTTGGCGTGCCAGCATTCGTGAGGTTGCAAAACCGGCTGAGATTGACGGTGCAGCCCCTGCGCAGACCAAGAAACCCATCGGTGACGTGCTCGATTTCGACGAGATTCATATTGAATTTGCGCCAAATCTGGTGGCCATGGTCCTGGACCCTGCCACCGGGCTCGACGCCAGAATTGCCAATATGCGCAACCATGTTGCGGCGCATTACGGCATGATCCTGCCTGAAATTCGCCTGACGGATGAAGCGACGCTGGCTCCGGGCACTTACGCCATTCGATTGCAGGGGGTCGAAAAGGTGCGTGACAAACTGATCCCGGACCGCGCGCTGGTTTTGTTGGGCGATGGCATTTCTGCGCCCGACGGCATTGACGTCAAAGAGCCGGTCTACGGCGCGCCGGCCCGCTGGATACGCCCAGACATGCAGGAAGAGGCCGTTTTTGCTGGCCTGACCGTGGTTTCCCCGCCCGAGGTGCTAGCAACCCACCTGCTGGAGGTGATCAAGGCCAATCTTGCACGTCTGTTGTCACTGCGCGGGCTGCGGCGCTTGCTGGATGAGTTTACCAAGACCTCTGATCCTGTTCGAGCCGACCAGAACAAGCGCCTTCTTGATGAGCTTGTGCCGGACAAGGTGCCAATTGACACCCTTCTGACCCTCTTGCGCCTTCTTCTGGAAGAGCGCGTCTCGATCAGAAACCTTCCGCTGATCCTTGAAGCTGCGGCCGAGGCGCGCAGTCTGGGCACCCCCGAGGCGATATGTGAGCATGTCCGCCAGCGCCTTGGTTTTCAGCTTGTCGCTGAGCTGCGTCGTGAAGATGGCACGA
>JBBRKS010000074.1:0-19030 GCA_038231775.1 Rhodobacterales bacterium
AGTCGCGCACGCCGGACACTTTGTCAGAGCGGGCGTTGTTCAGCATCGTCATGGCCGTGATCTCGTCATGCCACCCGCCCATCCCGGCAAAGTCGCGCATCATCGCCCAGACATCGGCCTGTAGCGCGTCAACCATTTTGTCCGGGCGCGACAACCACCATGTCCGGTTTGGGGCGGATGGGGTTGGCGTAGATTGAGGTGTCTGGTTCAGTTTTCTCCTTCGGTTTGGTTGTCGTCGTTGGTTGTCGGCGGGGTTTGATCCTGTGCCAGTTTGCTGGCGGCTGCGGTGCGTTGGCGGAAGCTTTCGGCGTTCATCTCGAGGATTGTGGCGTGGTGAACCAGCCTGTCGATGGCGGCGACGGTCATGGCCTTGTCGGGGAAGATTTGGTCCCAGCCGCTGAAGGGTTGGTTGGCGGCGATAGCGATGCTGCGGTATTCGTAGCGGCGGGCGATCAGTTCGAAGAGGACGCCGGTCTCGGCTTGGTCTTTGTGGGCGTAAGTGATGTCGTCGAGGATGATGAGGTCGAACCGGTCCAGTTTGGCCAGGGCGGCCTCGAGGACAAGATCACGGCGGGCGACCTGCAGCTTTTGCACCAGATCACTGGTTCGGGTGTAAAATACGCGGTGCCCGGCTTCGACCAGTGCATGGCCTATAGCGCACAGAACATGGGTTTTGCCGGTGCCGGAATTGCCAATTGCGATAAGGTTGCCGCCGCCGTCGAGCCAATCACCGGCAGCGAGGGCTTCGACCCGGGCGCGCGGCAGAGATGGCAAGGCCTTGAAGTCGAAGGTGGCCAGGGTCTTGCCCGCCGGCAGTTGCGCCTCGGTCAGATGGCGGCGGATGCGGCGCATGTCGCGCTCGGCCAGTTCGTACTCCGCCAGGACGGCAAGGAATCGGGCGGCGGGCCAGCCTTCGGTGTCAGCTCGGGAAGCGATCTCCTGCCAAAGCTTGTGGAAGCTCGGCAGGCGCAACGCGGTCAACATGCTGGGCAGGGTGTGGATGTCGATCTCGCGGGCGGTCATGCGGTGCCCCCCAGAAGAGCATCGAAGCTATTCAGGGACGGGTGATCCACCACGACATCTTTGGGCAATGTCATGTGCCTTGGCGTCAGCCGCAATGACAGGGCTTCAGGATCTGGCAGCGTCCCGCAGGCCAGATCAGCCGCCAGCAGATGCGCCAGTTCGGCCTCGCAGGCCCGTTCGTGAGCGATGAACAGCAGATCGACCATGCGGCGGCAGGCATCCCGCCGCGGCAGGTCGCTTTGCAGGGCCTTCCAAGCTTCCGCGTATTCTGTGCGGGGGAACAGGTTGTCGCGGTAGACCGAGTTGCACAGGGCCTGCGGTTTGCGGCGCAGAGCATGGATGACATGGTGGTAATTGACGACATGAACCCGGTGCCCATCGTCCCGCCCGCGCGCTCGGGGATGGTGGGCGACGAGGGTGGCGCCCAGAAACGCTTCGATGCGATCATCGTAGACATGCACCCGCAAGCGCTGACCGATCAACTGTGACGGGGCACTGTAGAAGACGCTTTTGACCAGGAAGCCGCCCGTCCGTGTGACCGGAACAACTGTCTCGGTGAAGTCAGTAGTGCGACGTGCCGGCAGGGACTTGAGATGCGCCCGCTCTGCCAGAACGGCGTCGGCCCGCTGCCGGTTGCGCCGGGCCACCAAGAGATCCACGAAGCGCCGATAATCGGCGATGGATGCGAAGTCGCGGTTGCCGCGCAGGATCAACGCCTGTGCAATGGCGGTTTTGAGGTGTCGGTTCTGCGATTCCACTGCGCCGTTCTCGTGCGCCTCACCCCGGTTGTTGCGGCTGGCCTCCATGCCGTAGTGACTGACAAAGGCCTCATAGCGCAGGGTAATATCCTCACGCTGATCGGCGGTCAGGTTGCGGAACGCGGCGGACAGGCTGTCCGTGCGATGGTTGTGCGGCACCCCACCCAGCGACCAGAGGGCCTGTTGGAGGTTCTCGGCCAAAGCTGTGAAGCTCTCGCCGCCCAGAACCACACCGACATGCTCCCAGCGGCTGTAGACCATGACGAAGTGATAGAGCAGATGTCGAAACGGCTGCCCCGCGATCATCACCCCCAGATCGTCGGCATGGGTGAAGTCTGACTGCGCCATATATCCAGGCTCAGGCGATTGACGGAAGATGATGTCACGCTCTGGCCCGTTCAGCGCCCGCCACTGCCGGATCCGCCGCTCCAGCGTCCGGCGGATGCGATCATCGGGGAACGCGAGTGGGTGCAGAATTTGCAAGTGGCGCAACAGGGTGACCGCCTGAAGGGCGCTGTCCTTCGCCAGCAAGGGAAGCAGATCAGCTTCCCAATATCCTTCAAGTGGGTCCGCGACGGTGCGGCCATGCGCGATCTTGCGGTTGGATGGCAGCGTCGGATCAGCGTCAATGCGGCGTGCGGTACGTTCGCTGAACCCGGCGCGGGCGGCCGCGGTTCGCTGACTGTGGGTCTGGAGGTCTGACATATAAAGTCTCACTTGCTGGTCGGTGATGGGTTTGTAGGCCAACCCGGATCCTCCGCTGGACGACAGAAGAACCCGGCTTACCAACCCACAGCGACCAGTACCTAACCCGAAAAACTATGAGGCCGGTGGGACTGCCCTCCAGACGGGCATGCCCGTCTTCCGTTCAGCCCCACCGGCCAAGATGGTTGACGCAACCGGCCATGGTAGTTGTCGCTCAACAGTCATTAGGGGACCCGGTCAGAGTGGGACCGTGCCTCGTATTTCTTTTGCCTCATGACATGGGATTGTCTATTCTTGTTTTAAGTATGAGATAAGGAACAGTCGTAGTGCCCGAAACTCAAGGCCGCACCAGTACATCGCAAACGAACGTTTGTGAAATATGCTGATCGGCTACGCCCGCGTCTCCAAGGCCGACGGCAGCCAGTCGCTCGACCTGCAAAAAGACGCCATGATTGCTGCCGGTGTACCGGAAAGCCAAACCTATTCCGATCAGGCCTCCGGCAAGAAAGATGACCGCCCAGGATTGGAGGCTTGCCTGAAAGCCCTGCGGACCGGCGATGTCCTGGTGGTCTGGAAACTCGACCGGCTCGGACGTAGCCTGCATCATCTGGTCAAGACCGTCACAATGCTGACCGAGCGGGGCGTCGGTCTGAAAGTGCTGACGGGTCAGGGTGCTGCGATCGACACCACAACCGCCGCAGGCCGCCTGTCCTTTGGCATCTTCGCAGCACTGGCAGAGTTTGAAAGCGAACTGATCCACGAACGCACAATGGCCGGACTGCAAGCGGCACGCGCCAGAGGCAGAACCGGCGGTCGGAAATTCGCGCTCACCAAGGCCCAGGTCCGCCTCGCTCAGGCCGCCATGGCAAACCGCGACACCTCCGTCGGCGAACTCTGCAAAGAACTCAAAATCCGCCCCGTCACTCTGTACCGATACGTCGATCCAAACGGGAACCTGCGTGACTACGGAAAACGCGTGCTTGGCCCTTAACGTACGATCCTGCACTCTCCGGCATCAGCCCCAGATGGGTGGGTTGTGCAACGGGGGCTGGCGCGGAGCTGGTCATGGTGCGCAGCGTCAGACCCCGTTGGGGGGCGAAGGTGGCGGCGTATTCGTTTGGGGTCGGCCACCCGATGCTCGAATGGGGACGGTCAGTGTTGTCGTCATCGCGCCAGTCGGCCAGCGTTGCATGGGCATGGGCATGGGACAGCGACGGGAACAGGGTTTCGTTCAGCAATTCGTCGCGCAGCCCGCCCGTTCAAGCTTTCGATAAAGGCGTTCTGCGTCGGCTTCCCCGGCGCGATATAGTGCCAGTCGACTTTTCGTTTGTCGGCGAAGGCCAGGATAGCGTTCGAGGTGAACTCGGTGCCCCTCCTTGGGAAAACGATCCCCCGGATCATTTTCTGACTCTCCTCGATCGGAGATGATCATCATCGGCTTGCCGCGCCGTTCGATGATCGTCGCCAATTCCCGCGCGACCCGGGCACCAGACAGCGATGTGTCGGCGATAAGCGCCAGGCATTCACGGGTGCAGTTGTCGACCACGGTCAGCGTCCGGAACCGCCGCCCATCCGGCAGTTCATCCGACACAAAATCCAGAGAACACTGCTGATTTGGGGCCATCGGCACCAGCATCGGCGCCCGCGTGCCGATCGCCCGTTTCCGGCAGCCCCTGCGCCGCACATGCAGCGTCGTCGGGAAAACGGCCCCCCGGACTGTTTTCTGACCCTCCTCACCTTCTTCAAAACCATCAGGGCCGAGCTGATCTTGCGCAGGTCGTGGGAAACGCGTCGCCAGACTGAAACCGCCATATTCCAATACTTCAACGGCTTCTATAACCGACGCCGCCGCCATTCAGCATTGGGAGGGAAAAGCCCCTTGGCATTCGAACGCCAAGTGGCCTAAACGAGCACTTGGAGCGGCACGAATACGTGACAAGACCACATTCAGAGGCATGCGGCCTGTGCCGACCTGAGAGGTTATAGAAAAATGCGCGGTATTTCTTCAGGCAGTCGAGTGGTCTTTGTGCAGAACGGCGATTTCAGGGCGGAAGCGCAACGGATCGAAAGTGGCGCAGGCGAAACCTATCATTCCCAGAAATACTCCATGCAAGTGATGGACCGACTTGCCACACAGACCTCGCTTGCGGCGGTTCTGTGCATTGACGCGGTGGACCCGCACGACGAGATCCTGCCTACCGGCGTCCGCTGCATTGGTCTGGAGAATATCTGGTCGCATAAAAGACCGTTTGCGCCAGTCATTGCAGTGCTTGAGAAGCTTGCTCCGACCCATCTTGTGCTGCGGGTTCCCAGCGTCGAGGTGCTTAGTTGGGCCCGCGCTCGGCATGTGCGGACCCTGCCAAGCTTCGCCGACTCTTTCTAGCCACGACAGGGTTTACGCGGGTTGAGAGACCGGTTGCGGTTCCGCCTTCTTGGGCGAGAGATCGACCACAGCTCGGTGGACCGCGTGGGTAACCATAATCTCGCAGCAGCCGAGACACTGGCGGCGCTTGGCGTGGCGCCGGACAAGATCGTGCCATGGGACTGGCCGCGATCTCCAACGCCCGCCGACTTTCCGGTCAAAATAGCATCGGACCGCGTTCCAAAGACACTGATCTGCGTCGGCAAGGTGTCTGAGGCGAAGGGTGTCGGGGACGTGATACGGGCGCTTGCAGCCGATCCCCGGATGGGTGGCGGCGTGAAGCTTAATGTGGTTGGCGGCGGCGACATTGAAGGCATGCGATCACTCGCCGCATCCTTGGGCGTGGCCAAACGGGTCACGTTCACCGGACTTGTGCCTCATTCCGAGGTCGCTCCACGAATGCATGCAGCAGACGCCGTTTTAGTCTACTCCCGGCACGCCTATGGTGAAGGGCTGCCCGGTACCATCTATTTGGGCCTCGCCTCTCGCGTTCCTTTGATCATCTCTGACCATCCGATGTTCGTTGCCTACCTGCGTGACCGAGAGGATGCATTGATCGTGCCGGAGCGTGCGCCAGATGCACTCGCAGATTGTTTGCGAGCACTGTTCGACGATTCCAGACTCTATGAGAGCCTTTCACGCAACAGCGCCGCAGCTTTTGCGCGAATAACACATCCCGTACTATGGGGAGAATTCGTAGAACGCTGGCTGCGGGATGCGCCTGAGGATAGAGCGTGGCTCAACGCTCAGGCTCTGTCACAGTGGCGGCGCGCGGCCGATAGTCCGGAGACGCCTTAATAAGTTATCTGAACGCTTGTCCGATGTCAGTCGTCGAATGATTTGGAACAGTTGTACTGGTTTTTGAGCAGAAGGCTCGGGCTCATCTGTTTCAGGTTATGTGACTTGACGCTGATAGTTCAAGCGGCGGTTTTGGATGGTTTGCTGTTTGATGCGCCTCCTTTCAGCCAGGATGGTTTCACCACGGCCGAAATAGATGTCAGCTGGGGTCAGGTCGCCGATGCTTTCGTGGGAGCGGCGGTTGTTGTAGGGGTCGATGAAGGCGGATATGGTAGCTTCAAGGTCCCCTTCAAAGAAGTAGTTTTCGAGCCGGATCCTGTCTTTCAGGGTCTGATGCCAACGCTCGATCTTGCCTTGGGTCTGGGGATGCATCGGCGCACCTATGCTGGACAAGCGCAGTCGGCCAACATGATGCCAGCGACAGAACCCTTGAACACGGCCCTTTGAAAATCTAGGTCATGTTAACGTTCACTTTAGGTGTTCGGTCCCGGCATTTGATGGATTGGATTTAGGGTGAACCTTTCGGGTTCGGTTGTCCATTTTTTGCAGATGAACTCGTAAGGCGTAAGGCCTTTGAGGGTCTTGAGACGCCGCCCGAAGTTGTAGGCGCTGATGAAGTTTGCGAGTTTGACGAATCACCCGGGCCAGGCACCCCCGTTTTGGTGCGCCAGAAAAAAGATGACCCCACATGGGGCCATCTTTCACAATCACACAGGCAAGCGTCAGCTTAGACCGACTTGCGCCGACGCAGAGCCACAAGGCCACCAAAGCCGCCCAAGAGCAAAAGGCCACTTGCCGGAACCGGCACCGCGTTGATCGCAACGCCGTCCAGCAAACCACCCAGGCTGTCGCTGGGTCCCGCACCAGAGAATGTCAGCGCGTAGATCCCGCCACTGCCCACCGTGAAATACTGGGTGATCGGCGTCCACACCCCAAGCGGAGCGGACAAATCAGGGCCTGCAACAATACCAGACAGACCGGCAACCGAATAGGCGATACCGTTCGTGTCATAGTCCATCCGTGGCCGATAGGCGAAGGTCAGTGCATACCTGCCAGCCGCCAGAGTCACATCCTGGCTGATCGTGTAGTTGGCGTTGCCGTCCATCTCGACGTAGTACTTGCCGTCATATGGCCCGACATCAGCGCCTCCAAGCACGCCCGCCGTCTGCAGTTCGACCCCACCCGAGGGGGAGTCGGTGACATCAGAAATATTGGTCCAGCCGGTGATGGACGGGAAAATTCCCCAGCTTCCCACCGCCAGCACATCGTCAGCTTCGAAACTGCCGTTTACAACAATGCTGGCCGAGGCCGCCGCGCCGACTGCAAGGCTCAGGGCAGATGCCACGAGTAACGTTTTGAACATGATAGACTCCTTAAAAGCAAGATCACCGGACGCATCCACCGCACCGTGCCGTTTGCGGATTTATAAGAAGAACCGTGCCAAAATAAGGAAAATTTTGGATGAATCAGACATTTTCCTGCAATCGCAGCACCGGGGATTCACATCTTGTGCGGTTTGGCCGCAAGATGGCCCGAGATTGGCGTTACTGTTTTCAAAGCGGAAACGCCGGCGCTGCGTCACACAGCCAACCAAGCGCCAACCCTGAAACAGTGGCGTGGTCTGGACGAATCACACAGGTCAAGCGCGGTTGCAGCCGCGTCCAAAAACAAAATGGCCCCACAAACGGGGGCCATTTTTCGGGTTTGGAACCCTAAGGTGTCAGATCAGACCGACTTGCGACGACGCAGGGCAGCGATGCCACCAAAAGCGCCCAGCAGCAGCAGGCCAGTGGCCGGCAGCGGCACGGCAGTCGCTGTCAAGTTGGCAAACTCGAAAGCAGGCTGGCCTGAAGTGAACTGGAAGCTGTCGAACACACCACCTTTTGCGAGCGCCGTTATGCTGACAAGCGAATTCAGGATGTTCAGTTGACCGGAGACGCAGCAGGGCGTGATCGCCGTGCCGAGAACCGTATCGATCAGGCTGGTGCCAAGATAGAACTTGATCGAGTTGTAGTTGTCAGGCGAGCCCCAGACAAAGTTGTTAGCGTTGCTGAGGGCGACAGAAAACGTGACCGTTCCGGTGATCGAAGAATACACGCTGCCTGTGCCGTTATTAAGGATAGTGCCTTCCCATGGGCTACGACGAACTCCCCCAACGCCGGTGTCGATCACGTTCGAAGAATAGGTATCGATGGAGGTGCCGACTAAGTTGGCCACGGCCACGTTGGGCGTTGCCGTCTGCGTCACGGTGGCGGCTTGGGCAGATAAAGCGGCCAGAGACAGGGCCGCAACAGTCGCAAGGGTCTTGAACATTTTACGTACTCCAGATCACAAATAAGATGCCCTCGAATACCATGGAAATTACCACAAAATAAACCCATTTCTGCTGTCGCACCGCAATAACTTAAAAGCGCACAACCCTCAATTGCAATTCCTGTCAATTGGGCAGGATCAGGAAGAATATCGGCGCTACAGCTTCCGAAACAGCGCCATCGCCTGCGCTGTCGGCAGCACATGTGCCGCAAAACCTGAAAGAATCTGCCAGATTTGGCGAATCACTGAAGGTCAGGCGTCCTGACGTTGGTTCCGCCCAAAAACAAAAGATGGCCCACGGGGGCCATCTTTCAAAATCACAGAAGCAAGCGTCAGATCAGAGCGACTTGCGACGACGCAGGGCGGCAAAGCCACCAAGGCCACCCAGCAGCAGAAGGCCGCTGGCCGGAACCGGAACCGGGGTATAGTCGACCGTCAGCGAGATCGTCTTAAGCTTGAAGCGGTCTGGCCCATCCTTCGGATTCGCCGGGTTCGTATCGACGAACTTGACGCTCAGGCTTTTATCCGCGACGGCCTTGAGGAACGCAGCACCCGAAGTCAGAAGATTAGAGTTCGATGTGGCATCTGGGATGTTGGTGCCCAGCAAGGCGAAGGCGCTGCTGGCGACCGGTGAGCCAAAGAAATTACCACCATAAATCGTGCCGGTCCAGGATTCCGTCGCAGCATTCGTCTTGCTGTAGGTCATGGTGACCAGAAAACTGTTGATGCTGGCAGATGTCGGAATGAGCCCAGAGAAGTTGAACGTCTCAACCGCCGGCGACGTGTTGTTGTTCTCAGGCGAATGGTTTGTCGTCTGCACATAGGTCGCCGCATTCGCCGCAGCCCCGACCATCATGCCCGCAGCCAGGACCAAGCCCGTCACAGCAGCTTTCGAAAATATCTTCATCGTACTACCCTTTTCTATACGCTCGGTGTTCACAGGCGCCTGCAGTCACCAACGTGCCGATCGATATGATCACACTGATATCTCAGTATAGCCCAACTTGGCGGGCAGACCGAAGTGAAATCGTCAGAACCCCGGAACTTCATGCAGAATGCCGCTGGAACAGGCATCAGGCCGGGTGCGAAACGCACAGATTTCATCAAATACGTCGGGATTGTTTGTGGTTGCGCAACAATGACAGCCGCAATGACAGCCGCAGGCCAAGCGTGCCGGGCCGGAAAAGGTGGCGCGGCTGCGAATCATCGCTGCACAGCAGCATCGCCCGCGCGGCGGTCCAGCCAAAATCCCGCCACGGCCCCGGCGACAAACCCGCCCAGATGGGTTTGCCAGGCCAACTGACCGCCGGTGGCCACCCACAGGATGACGTTCATCGCGACAAGCCAGATCACGGCGCGGATCACCGGCCACAGGGTCTGATGGGCTTCACTCCGGTCGATCAGCGCCCATACGATCACAGCCCCAGCCAGACCGAACAGCGCGCCTGACGCGCCAACCATCGGGATCGTCGTATTGGTCAAAAGGCCAAAGCCAAGACCGCCGCCCAACAGAGATATGGCGTAAAGCACCGCAAACCCGCTTTGCCCCAGCCGGTCAACCACAGCGCGGCCAAGCGAAACCAACGAGATCATGTTGACGCCCAGATGCACGACCCCGCCATGCACAAAGCCGTAGGTTACGAACATGGCCCAGGCTTGCCCCGGATAATTCGGGCGCCAGTCATGCAGCAGACCCGGCCAGAACCCGGCCCAGCCATAGACAAGGCTGCGCCAGTGCGGGCTGCCCCACAGGCCAAAATCCGCCCCTTGCAACACCAGTTCGGGCAGAACGCACAGGATCAGGATCGCCCAAAGTGCAGGCGGCAACAGGCGGGAACGGGGCGTTGTCATCATGGTGGCCCTGCAAGACTGAACCCAACTTCCGGGCATGGACAGACGACCATCAGGGCAGCAGGGTGAATTTGCGGCTGAAGGTCAGAAAGACAGAGTTGGAATCGGCCGTCCCGCTGGTCGATTGGTCAAGGGTACGGTGTTCATAGCCCGCCGTCACTTGCCAGTCCGCCGTCAGGTCATGGCTGTAGGTCGCGCTGAGGGTGTTGCGCGTCGCACGGTCCACGGCAGCGCTGCCGCCCTTGCCGGTGGCCTGAACATTCAGCGACAGGCCGAAATTCGACACCGGGGTGATCTTGTGCTGATAGGTGACGCCCAGGGCGGTATTGGCCACATCAGCGTCATTGCCATCCAGCGTCACGTGACGTGACAGCTGCACGCCAAAACTGTCGACCGGCAGGGTGCGGGAATAGGCAAGCGAGCCTTCGGCCTGCGGGGTGCCGCCGCTGCGGGCTGATACACCGGCCACAATCTCCAGCTTGCCGGTCGGCAGCGCCATCGCGCGGCTGAAGCTGAGCGACTGGCGCGCGCCCAAACTGTCACGGCTGGTGCCAAGTGTGATCCCGGCGGTGCCATTGCCCAGCGTCTGGGTCACACCGAGACTGCCGGTCAGACCAGAGGAGTGGTTGGTCACAACGCCGTTCTCTTTGGTGGTGTCATCGCCTTGACCCAAAGAGACCTGCATCTTCAGGGCCGGGCGCAGATCACGCGCATAACTCAAGGTGATATCCTGACCCCGGCGTGTGGTCTTGGCGGCGTTCTGGTAATCCTGTGCGGTGCGGTCAGCGGTCAGGCTGACCTCGTCTTCGCCGCCGAACCGCAGATGCACCCCGGCTTTCAGGTCGTTGGATGTGTTGTCATAGACGTTCGGGTCAGAGTGGTCGCTGTAGCCATGCCCGGTGTAATTGCCTGCCAGATCAAAGCCAAGCGGGCCGGTCACCCCGGTCTTGAAGGTAAAGCCCGCCGTCCGCGTGGTGATCGTGCCCGTGGTGGCGCGGAAATCGGTAGAGGACACGCTGCCATCCGCCAGGGTCAAGGGATCAAACAGATCGACCGGCGCCTCCTGGTACTGGCCGGTCACCGACAGACGGCTGTTGGCGGTGTCGCGGGTGTAAGACAGCTTTGCCGAAGGGTCGCGCAGCTTCAGACCAGCCTGCCCCACCTCGGTCTGCCCGGCCTCGCCCCGCGCCAGAGCCGACACCGAAAACACCAGCGTCTGCCCCCGGGCGGCCGTATTGAAGGTAAGGCCAAAACGGGTGTCCAGCGCGGTGACCGGGTTGGGGTCCGTCACGCTGAGGCTTTTGTTGTCATCATGGGTCAGACCGATGCTGAGATCAAAGGTCAGCCGCGGGGGGGCCTTGGGATCAGCCGCGATCGTGGTGGCAGGGCTTGCGGTTTGCTGCGCCAGACCCAAAGAGGCGGTCAGGGCCACGCACCCCACCACAACCGGGGCCATAACTGCCACCGCGTTGCGGATATGCCACCGCATCGCAGGCCTCACTCGAACAGGCGGCGTTGCGGCACGATGATGACATCGCCTTTTTTGAGGGTGAAATCCTGCGCCTGACCGCCCGCCATCACCGCATCATAGTTGAAGATATACAGGGTTTGCCGACCCGCAGCATCGGTGCGGCGCATCTGGATGCGCTTGGTGGCGGCAAAATTGGTCAGCCCGCCGCTTTGTGCCAGAAATTGCAGGATCGTGGTGCCGGGTTCCACATCAATCCGGCCCGGCTTGGTGACCTCGCCCATGGCATAGACCGCGACGGTGGCCTTGGACCCCGACCCGCTGCCTGTGGTTCTGGTCGCCAGCTGACCCACCGCCAGATAGACGGTCGGCGGCTTGGCAAAGTTCGGCGACAGGGTCTGAACCACCGCCGCCTGCACCTCGGCCACGCTACGGCCACCGGCGCGGATCGTGCCGCCCTGCGGAATGCTGACCGTGCCGTCGGGCAGCACCAGCAAGGACCGGTTCAATGAGGCATCTTCCAGAACCTCAAGCTGCAGCACATCGCCCGGGGCGATCTTGTAGGCGTTCTGGGCCTGCGCCCCACCAGCCACCAGACCGGCGATCGGCACAGACAGGAACACAAGCGCCGCAAGGGTTTTCAAAAAGCTCCACATGATCTTCACTCTTTCGGGCGATGAATTTTCAACATGATGCCCGAAATCCGGCCCGGGCAACACACACCTGCACCAACAGCAGGCAATCAGGCATGAAAGGTAACAGTTCTGCCACGCAAGGACCGGTTTTCAGCGCCTCATTTCACGGCACCGGCCTCTTTGCGCGCGGTCACTACGAAAGGCCGCACATCATCAGCCGGAACCAAAGCCAGAACCTTGGCGTATTGTGCCCTGGCATCGTCACTGCGGTTCAGGGCGCGGTACACCTCGGCCAGATGGAACTGCACCATCGGGTCGGTGGGCAAGCCTTTGGCGGCCGTCTCCATATAGGGCAGCGCACCCTGCGGGTCGCCGTGCAACTGGGTGACCCAGCCATAGGTATCGGCAAAGGCGGGCTCGGTCGTGTCGGTCAACCGGCGCGCCACCAGATAGGCGCGGTCAATGCTGGGCGTGTCGGTCCGGTAGCTGGCCAGCATCGAGGCCAGGTTGTTGGCCAGGATCATGTTCGACGAATCCGCGGTGTAAAGCTGTTCATAGATCTTGATGGCGCCTTCGGGATCCTGATCCTGCTCCAGAAAACCCGCCTTCATCAAGAGCAGATCGCCCGATTTCGGCAGCTTGACCAAAGCCTCGTCCAGTGCGGCCTCGGCCTCCTTGACCTTGCCGTCCTGCGACAATTGGCGGATCAGGGCGACCCAGACGTTCAGCCGTGTGCCATCTTCGGTCACCAGATCGCGGTAAACCGCCCCGGCCCCTGCCCCATCGCCCAAAGCGGCCTTGACGGCAGCCGCTATGAACCGGACCGAGGCATCCTTTGGGGCCTTGGCCAGCATGTCTTCGGCCAAAGCGCGCGCCTTGTCGGCCTGACCGTTGGAAAGATAGGCCTGGATCAACTTTGCCTTGGCGTTCAGGCCGGCATCCGCCCCCTGGGCCAGACCCTGCAGATAGTCGATCGCCGCACCCACATTCTGCTGCCCGGCCAGAATGGCCGGACGCAAACCGTCATTGGCGGCCTTGGCCGGCGCTGTGCCCAACTCGTCCAGCCGGTCTGCCACGCCTCCGGCACGGCCCCAGTCCTTCATCAGCACGTAAAGTTTGCCCATGTCGGCCAGAACCGGCACATTGGCCGGATCGCGGCGCAACGCATCAATCAGCAGCGATTCCGCCGGCAGATATTTGGCGTCATGCATCAGAAAATCGGCGTAGCGGATCGATTCCTCGGGCGCCTTGCCCGAGGCGACAACGGCTTGCGACAGCATGTCGCCCACCAGGGCATGATTGCCCGCCCGCTCATAGGCCTGCGCCATCAGCGTCATGGTCTGGGCATCGTGCGGATTGGCATCGAGTGCGGTGCGCAACAGCGCCACGGCCGCATCTGTGGCATCATCGGCAATAAGCCAGGCCGCTTTCATCTTCAGCGCCTCGATCTGGCCTGCATCTTCGACCAGAACCGCCTCGACCAGCGCGCGGGCCTGTACGGCATCGCCGGTGGTGAACAGCATCCGCGCGAGTGTGATCTTGATCTTGCGGGTTTCGTCCGAAGGCTGGGCCGCCGCCACGATATCCTGCAAGGACTTGATCGACTCGTCGCGCTTGCCCTGATCGAACAGGATGCTGGCGCGCAAGGCGCGCACGAAGCCGGTCGAGATTGCCGGTGCCTTGCCATCCGCACTGGCCGGGGCGGGCGGTTCGGCCAGGATCTTGTCAATCTCGGCCAGTGCCGCCGCGGCAGAGCGGTACTGGCTGAGAAACTGCACCAAAGTCAGCCGCGTCGCCATGTCCCCTGCCGTGGTGGTGGCGCGCAGATAGGCCTCGGCCTCGTCGATCTGGTTGTGCGAGACATACCAGCGCAACAGGGCAACCCCCATCGCGGTATCATCGGGGAAAAGCTTGATCATCTTGCGAAGTTCGGCCTCGACCCCGGCATCATCCTTCTGTGTGGCCAGAACCGTGACGCGCTGCTGATACAGGCCCTTCTCTTGCGGGAAGGTGATCATGGCGGCGTCAATGGCGGCAAGAGCCCCGGGATAATCCGCCTTCTGGATCAGGTTGTCGATCACGATGCGCGCCAACAGCAGCGTGCCGGGCAGCCTGGCCATCAGGCTTTGCGCGGTGGCGGCCGCCTTTTCGCGGGCCTGCGCATCGCCAGACGAAAAGGCGTTGGCGTAATCCACCCCGGCCTTGATCGCCAGCATGTCCGGATCGTCAGGCTTCAGGGCCAGTTCCGCATCGGCCCGGATGCCGGCCTCTTGCCAGTTGCCCATCTCGGCCGCGATCCCGGCGGCTGCGGCCAGCGCCTCCTGGTCGGCCGGGCTTGTGTCGATCACATGCTGATATTGCGCATAGGCCTCGGGCAGGTTGCCGCGCTGGACCAGCAGTTTGGCAAACGCGATGCGGGCGTCGTGGTTGTTGGGGTCCAGCTTGAAGACGTTGCGGAACTCTACCGTGGCGCGGTCCGGGTCGCCCTTCTGCACCAACTCCAGCGCGGCCTGCAAATGCCGGGCCGCCTTGTCCTTGGAGGATTCGCAGGCTGAAAGCACCATCAAAGCCGCAGCCACACACAGGGCCGCAGCGCCATTCCGCATCGTTATCTTCATGATATGTCCGTCTTCATCACTGTCACTGCTACGCGTGTCACCCAGATCCTATCGCAAACCTACACGTGCGGCAAAGGATCTGATCCGGTGTCAGTAGCCTGTGCACCGCACGACGACTGCGATGGTCTGGGCGATCAGCTTCACGTCATTGCTGAACGACAGGTTGCGCGCATAGGCCAGATCGAAATCAGCCCGCTTCGCAAAGGTAGACTCGTTGCGGTCCGACACCTGCCAAGGTCCGGTCACGCCGGGACGCAGGGCATAGTAGGCACTGCCCGGATAGATCTTGCGCTGGCTTGGCATCATCGGGCGCGGCCCGACAAGCGACATGTCGCCCGTTACCACGTTCCACAATTGTGGCAGTTCATCCAGCGAGGTCTTGCGCAGAAGCCGGCCAAAACCTGTGATGCGCGGGTCGTGTTTCAGCTTCTGCGCGCTGGCCCATTCCGCCGCCGCATCCGCATCGGTGGCCAGATAGGCCTCAAGCTTGGCATCGGCGTTGTGGACCATGCTGCGCAGTTTCATCATCTGAAAGATGCGGCCGTTGCGACCGACACGCGCGCTCCAGTAAAACGGCAGATGGCCGTCAAACATGACCAGCACGGCCATGAACAGAACGACCGGCACCACGACAGGCACGGCAAGCAAAACCAGAACAACGTCGAGCGCACGCTTGAAGGCGCGACGGTAAAGCGCGTGCCCGCCGGTGCGAAACACATCAGTCGTTGCATGGGTCACGAGGTCAGGGAAAATCTCGGAAGGCTCAAAGCTCACTTGCAGATTCCTTGTTACATTAATTCTTAACACTGATCGCCCGGTTGCCTTGCCGCCGCATCACACGCCGCAGCAAGACCGCCTGAAAGTCGCGGACCCTCCAATTCGCTTAACCTCTGATTACGCCATTTTTTATTTCATTCCGATCAAAATCTACGAAAATGCGGCTGACAGGGGGAAAATAGCTCACGGGAAAGGCATTAGCCGCACCGCAGCACTGCCATCTGTTTCCGTTTGGGCAACAAGATGGGAAAAACAGGCGATCCCTCCCTGAATCTGACAAACTGGACTGCAGCGTTTTGCACCTTTAGGTTGCAATGTCATGATTCGAGCCGCGAATCACAGTGCGGCCGTTGTGACGGGTTGCTTTTCGGTAAGGCCTCGCACAGATGGTGAGGTGTTTGTTGCGCGGCGGCAGAAATGCTGCAACTGCGTAAAAGGTCAGATGATGAGCATAGTGAAGCGGACCAAAGAACCATTGAAGGACGCCCAGGCACTCCGCAAGCCGGCCCCCGAACACAAGGGGTTTTACGCTGACTTCTTCGGGTTCCGCGAGCGTCCTTTCACCCTGCTGCCCGACCCTGATCTGCTGCTTTGGTCACGCCAGTATCGCCGCGCCTTTTCGGTGCTGGAATTCGGCGTCGTCTCACGCTCGCCCATCACCTTGCTGACCGGAGCGATCGGCTGCGGCAAGACCACGCTGTTGCGCGAACTTTTACTGGGGTTGGACGGATCGGTCACGGTCGGCCTGATCTCGAACGCGCAAGGCGGGCGCGGCGCGCTGATCCAGTGGGTGATGAACGCGCTTGGGATGACCTTTGATCACAACGCGGGCTATGTGCATCTGTTCCAGCAGATGCAGGATTTCATGATCGCCGAATATGCCGCCGGGCGCCGCAGCCTGTTGATTTTTGACGAGGCACAGAACCTGTCGCAGGAAAGCCTGGAAGAGCTGCGCATGCTGACCAACATCAACACCGGCAAGGACGAGGTGGTGCAACTGGTGCTGGTCGGCCAGCCCGAACTGCGCGAGATGATCCGCCGCCCCAATCTGGAACAGCTCGCACAGCGCATCGCGGTCAGCTATCATCTGGAACCGCTGGACGAGGTGACGACCGGCGACTTCATCACGCACCGTTTGCGGGCGGTCGGCGGCACTGGCGCCGAATTCACCCCCGAAGCGCAAAGATTTGTCCACAGCGTGACGCGCGGCGTCCCACGCCTGATCAACCAGTTCTGCGACATGGCCCTGGTATACGCCTGGACCAACGAGACCCGGCAGGTCGGCCCCGAGGTTCTGGCCCAGGTTCTGCAGGACAACATCTTCTTTGCCGCCCAGTTGCCCAGCTACGGCCTCCCCGATCTGGCCAATCCTGATCTCGCCAATCCTGATCTCGCCGGAAAGGACGTTCCGGCATGAAGCCCGATATCCGTTATTACATGGCCGTGCTGCTGCGCCGCCTGCACTATGTTTTCATCATCTTCATCACGATCACGGTGCTAAGCACGCTGATCGCCTACAAACTGCCGCCGGTCTACGAATCTTCCACCCGGCTTTTGCTGGAATCGGCCCAGATCCCCGATGCTCTGGCCGCCCCGACCGTGGACACCGCAGCCCTGGAGCAGTTGCAGGTCATCGAACAGCGCCTGATGACGCGACAGAACCTTTTGGACATCGCCCACAAGCTGAACGCCGTGGCCAAGATGGACACGATGACGCCTGACGCCGTCGTGGACGCAATGCGCAAGGCCACCACCATCACCAAACTGGCGGGCCGCGATCAGGCGACGCTGATGACCATCGCGTTTGATGCCGACGACGCGCCGACTGCCGCCGCCGTGGTGAACGAATATGTCACACGGATCTTGGCGGACAACACCAACACCCGCACCGGTCAGGCCCAGGACACGCTGCAATTTTTCAAGCAAGAGGTCGACCGCCTCAGCGCCGACCTGTCCACGCAAAGCGCCAAGATTCTGGAGTTTCAGAACAAGAACGTCGATGCCCTGCCGGATACGCTCAACTACCGCCTGACCGCGCAAACGAACCTGCAAGAGCGTCTGGCGGGTCTGGACCGTGACATTTCCGGTCTGAAAGACCAAAGACAGCGCCTGATCGAGATTTACCGTTCTACCGGGCAACTGGCGGGCGGGCCTGCGACATCCACCACCCAGACCCCCGAGGCCCGGCAACTGGCCGACCTGCAGCTGCAACTGACCTCGGCTTTGGCCATCTATGCGCCGGGCAATCCCAAGGTGACCCTGCTGCAAACCCAGGTCGACGATCTGAAGGCCAAGGTTGCCGGACAGACCGCCGAGGCCAGTGCCACCACCGCGCCGCAAGATGGCAGCACCGATCCTTCTGCGGCACCGATGACGCTGCTGGACATCCAGACCACGCAGATCGACAGCCAGATCACCCAGATGCAACAACAGCGCGAAGACGTGGGCAAGCAGCTGGTGGCCTTGAAAGATTCCATCGACCGCAGTTCCAGCGTGGCGGTCCAGCTAGAGGCGCTGAACCGCGACTACGCCAACATTCAGGCCCAATACGACACCGCCACCGACCGGCTGTCAAAAGCCTCGACCGGTGAACGGATCGAGGCCTTGTCCAAGGGCCAGCGGATCGCCGTTCTGGATGCCGCCACCGTCCCCGATACTCCGATACGCCCGAACCGGGTCAAGCTTGTCATCTTCGGGGCCGTGTTCGGCCTTGCCCTGGGTCTTGGCCTTGTCGCCCTGCTGGAGTCGCTGAACAGTGCTGTGCGCCGCCCCGTCGATCTGGAGCATTACCTTGAAATCACCCCGATCGGGGCGATCCCTTACATGCGAACGCCGGGCGAGGTCCTGCGCCACCGGCTGGTGATCGGGCTGGTGGTGCTGCTTGTCGTAGCGGGCCTGCCAGCCGGGATCTATCTGGTCGACACCTATTACATGCCGGTTGATCTTATTCTGGCCAAGATCAACACCAAGCTGGGCCTTTAGGGTCTGCGGCCTTTCGACCGTCCTTCGGGGCACCAAGGAGAGACAGATGGAACGACTGGAAGCTGCCATGACCAAAGCCCGTGCCGCCCGCAGCACGACGCGGGCGGCCGGTGCGACCGATGGCCTTGGGATGCCTGCAGACGCGCCCCAGCAGCGCCCCTCCGAGGTCACCGGCCAAACCGCAAGCGGTCAAAATGCTGCCCCCGGCGACTGGTCAAGCCTGCGCCAGATCGACATTCCGGTTGCGCTGGCCCGGCGCAAGCGGCTGAGCGCAC
Organism: Rhodobacterales bacterium; assembly: GCA_038231775.1. Lineage (GTDB taxonomy): Bacteria > Pseudomonadota > Alphaproteobacteria > Rhodobacterales > Rhodobacteraceae > Stagnihabitans. Next base: position 18,626 of record JBBRKS010000074.1, read on the forward strand.
TGTTGGGGACAGAGTTTTCAACCCCCTATGACATCTTGCGCTCGCGCGTGCTGCGCCAGATGAAAGAAGCCAACTGGACCCGGCTTGCCGTGACCTCGCCCACCACCAAATGCGGCAAAAGCACGATCAGCCTGAACCTGGCCCTCAGCCTCGCCCGGTATGGCCAGTTCAAGGTCATCTTGATGGATTTTGACCTGCGCCACCCGGCTTTGGCTGACCTGCTGGACCAAAAGATGCCCCCCGATCTGCCCGCTTTGCTGCAGCCCGGCGCGCGCTTTGCCGATCATGCCGTCCGCTTTGGCGCCAACCTTGCCATCTGCACCAACCGCGCCCCGGTGCGCCGCTCGGCAGAGCTTTTGCAAACCCAGGCCACCGCCGGCGCGCTGGACCGGATCGAAGAGGAAT
>JBBRKS010000075.1:0-18852 GCA_038231775.1 Rhodobacterales bacterium
ATATCCCTGCAGACCCGCAAACGGTCGGGTCAGATGCTGGCAACGATCTGGTCCTGTCGGTCGGGCCTGCGCATCTGGGGCTGCTTGTCGCCACCGCCACGACGGCAAGCCTGCAACGCGGCGGACAAACGCTTGGCTTTGTCGCTGACGGCGGCAACCCGATGCTGCACATCGCGGGCCTTTTACTAGAGCTTCACACCGTCGCCGATCAGCCAGCCCTGCGGGTGCGCGACCTAAGCCTGCCGCGTCAGATTGCCCTGTCGTATTACCCCTACGATCCGGCCTGGGTGATCACTGCCCGATGGGAGGCCCTTGCGGCACCGCAGGCCCAAACCATCGACCAAAAGGGCGGTGAACCGACCGAAGTTGCCCTGACTCACCGCGCCCATTTCAGCCATGACGGGGTCGCGGTGACCCTGCTTGCCACGCATTGGAAAGCAGGCAAGCCGATGTTCGTGATCAGGGATGCAACCTCTGGCCCAGAAACCTATGCCGCCGCCCGCTTTCTGATCGGCGAGCCTGCAGGTGATACGATCACGCTGGACTTCAACCGCGCCCATAACCCGCCCTGCGCCTTCACCGATTTCGCCATCTGCCCGCTGCCGCCCCGCGAAAACCGGCTTCCTTTCGCGGTCAGGGCCGGAGAGCGCAAGCTGCCATGAACGAGCGCTTGCCTGCCAACCCGTGGGGGCCACTGGCACAGCCGTTCAAACCGAAAACCGACCATCCGGAACATTGGCCGCATCCAGAACTGCGGCAGCACTGCGGTAGGCGGAATCGAGATGGGCCCGCATCGCAGCCGCCGCCCGGTCGGGATCGTGGCTGTTCAACGCCCGCATGATTTCGCGGTGCTGTTCCAGCGTTGCCTCGGCCTGACCGACCAACGGCAGCATCATGTGACGGCAGCGGTCAATCGGGGCCTTTGAAATCTCGATTGTTTTCCACAACCGGGGCAGGTTGCTGATCATTGCGATCTGGGCATGAAACTCGTCATCGGCGTTGATCGCATCGACAAACTGCCGACGTTCCAAGGCGCGGCTGTGGCGGTGCAAAATCTCGGCCAGCCGTTCGGAATGTACTTCCTTGATGTTGCCAGCGGCTTGCGTCGCACTTTCAATCTCCAGCGCGCGGCGGATCAGATAGGATTCGTATATCTCGGCCCGGTTGATCTTGGCAGCCCGGGTTGCGGACTGGGCAATCACTTCGACCAGATGTTCATCGGACAGCTTTTTGACCGCCTCTCGCACCGGGGTGCGCGACACATCCAGTTGGCCGGCAATGGCTTTTTCGTCAATCGTCTCACCCGGCTTGATCGCGCCGGTCAGGATCAGCATCCGCACAATAGCATAGATCTGGTCGCGCAAAGAGCGGCCACGGTCAAGCTGGGACTGGGACAGATCAAAGGTCATGCTTGAGATACTAATATAATAGTTCTGGACAGCAAGGAAAAGCTGAGCGTACCATGTCTGACGACCAGGATTCACGCGGCGGGGGGAAATGGGCGCGCAATCAAAATTTCCAAAGCTTCACAATGCCATGTGGCCCGGACTGGTCGGCAAGGGGCCCGATTCCGAGCCGCTGATCGACCTTGATACGATGATCGCCCTGACGGCCAAGGCCGAGGTTGACGGCGTGAAATTCGACGGCATCGACATCTTTCTGATCGACCCGCACACCTCGATTGACGCGACCGATGATCAGATCAAGGCGTTGGCTGACAAGGTTCAGGCGCACAATCTGATGATCGGGTCGGCGGTGGCACCGATCTGGGGCAACCCGGCCTTTGGGTCGTCAGATCAGCGTAAGGAATTTGTCACTGTGATCCGCAAGGCTTGCCGGATCATGGGCAAGCTGCGCGATCTTGGGGTGCGCGACTATGGCGTGATCCGGATCGACTCGGCGGGTAGTCCTGCCGATTTCGACAAAGACCCGGTCGGCAACACCAAGCTGATTGCGCAAACCTGGGCTGCGGCCTGCGACGTTGCCGAAGGTTACGGCGAACGGCTGGCGGCAGAGGGTGAGATTTGCTGGGGCGGCATGCATTCCTGGACCGCGATGCTGGCGACACTTGAGGCTGTCGGACGCCCCAAGACCTTGGGCTTTCAGGCCGACATGGCGCACACGCTATTGTACACGCTGGGCTATAACGCGCCCGAGGCCCGGCTTTTGCCAGAAGGGTATGACTGGCAGGATCAAAGCGTTCTCGATGCTGCGATCAAGACCATGACCGATGCGCTGCGGCCTTGGACGATTGATTTTCATGTGGCTCAGAACGATGCGACCGTGAAGGGCATGGGCAGCCATGACAAGACCGGGCGGCATTGTCTGGCCAATGATCCGAACGGCAAGCTGGACATCTCCCGCCATGCCGGGTTCTGGCTGCGCGACGGCGACGGCAACCTGACCAAGGAGATGAAGCACATCTGCTGGGATGGTTGCATGTTCTCCAATGATATCATGCTGAAACAGCAAACCTGGAACGATGTTCTTGCCGCGATGATCAAGGTGCGTAACGCGCATGGCTGGGTTGAATAGCATGGCCAAGAAAAAGCTGAACATCGGCATGGTCGGGTACGGCTTCATGGGCCGCACGCATTCGAATGCGTTTTCGCAGGTGGGCCGGTTCTTTGATCTGCCCTATCAACCTGTGCTGAAAACCCTGTGCGCCCGCGACGCTGAAAAGGCCAAGGCTTTCGCCGAAAACTGGGGGTATGAGGGGTCCGTCACCGACTGGCGCAGGCTGGTGGATGACAAAAGCATCGACCTGATCGACATCGCCAGCCCGAACGACACCCATATGGAGATTGCGATTGCCGCCGCGCAAGCGGGCAAGATGGTGATGTGCGAAAAGCCATTGGGCCGGTCAGCCGCGGAATCACGCCAGATGGTGGCTGCTGTCGAGGCGGCCAAAGTGCCCAACATGGTCTGGTACAACTACCGCCGCGTGCCCGCTGTCACCCTTGCCAAGCAGATGATCGACGAGGGCAAGCTGGGCCGCATCTTTCACTACCGTGCGAAGTTTTTGCAGGACTGGACGATTTCTGCCGATCTGCCGCAAGGCGGGCAGGGGTTGTGGCGGCTGGACGCCAGTGTGGCGGGCAGCGGTGTGACGGGCGACCTTCTGGCGCACTGCATCGACACAGCGCTTTGGCTGAACGGCGGGATCGACACGGTGTGCGGGATGACCGAAACCTTCATCAAGGAACGCCACCACACTCTGACCGGCAAGACCGAAAAGGTCGGCATCGACGACGCCAGCCTGTTTCTGGCCCGCTTTGCCAACGGGTCGCTGGCGAATTTCGAGGCGACGCGCTACGCACGTGGCCACAAGGCACTGTATACGTTCGAGATCAACGGCGAGCATGCCTCGATCGGCTGGGACCTGCATGATTTGCACCGGCTGCAATTTTACGACCACCGCGATGTGGGCCGTGAGCGGGGCTGGCGGTCGATCCACATAACCGACGGCGATCATCCGTATATGAACCGTTGGTGGGTGCCCGGTTTGCAGATTGGATACGAACATTCGTTCATCCATCAGGCGGCCGATTTTCTGACCGGTCTGGCCAGCGGCACCCCCGCAGCCCCGACCTTCCGGGATGCGCTGGCGACCGATCTGGTGACCGATGCAGTCCTGAAATCCGCAAATACCGGCCAATGGGAGACTGTTGGCTGACAAGATCGACCCTGTGAAAGCGGGGGCGAAAAGGCCTTGGGAGGGGTCTGAGACGCTGCCAGAGACGACTTCACTCTGGCGAAGCTGACGTAATGGTCAAAACGAAACGCGGCTGCGGCACAGTGGCCGGAAACTGACAGGGAGTGAAAGCATGTTGAGACGCACGTTGATGGCGCTGGCGACAAGCGCTGCCTTTACAATCGCAGGGCCGTTCACCCATGCGGCGCAGGCGGAAGAGTTGACGATCTTCTGGGCAGAATGGGACCCGGCCAACTATCTGCAGGAACTGGCCAACGAATACACCGCCGAAACCGGCGTGACCGTCACGGTACAGACCACGCCCTGGCCGGATTTCCAGACCAAGGCCTTTGCCGAATTCAACGCCAAGGGCGATGCTTACGACATGGTCGTGGGCGACAGCCAATGGCTTGGCGCAGGGTCGACCGGCGGGCACTATGTCGATCTGACCGACTTTTTCGCCAAGAACAAGATTGCCGAAACGATGGCACCTGCCACGGTCGCGGCCTATGCCGAATATCCCGGCAACAGCGGCAAATACTGGGCGGTCCCGCTTGAGGGCGATGCGGCGGGCTGGGCCTACCGCAAGGACTGGTTTGAAGACCCCAAAGAGATGGCCGCCTTCAAGGCCAAATACGGCTATGATCTGGCCGTGCCCAAGGATTACAAGCAGTTGCGCGACATCGCCGAATTTTTCTATCGTCCCGATGAGAAAAAGTATGGCGTCGCGATCTATACCGACAACAGCTATGACGCCATGCTGATGGGCATCGAAAGCACGCTGTTCAGCTATGGTGGCGATCTGGGCGATTATGGCACTTACAAGGTCGACGGCATTCTGAACTCTGCCAAAAATGCCGAAGCGCTGGACATGTACAAGCAATTGTACGGCTTTACGCCGCCAAACTGGGGCAAGACCTTCTTTCAAGAAGACAATCAGGCGATCACCGAAAACCTTGCCGCGATGAGCCTGAACTTCTTTGCCTTCTTCCCGGCTTTGGCCAACAAGGCGACCAACCCGAATGCCGATGTGACCGGCTATTTCCCCAACCCGGCCGGTCCGGGCGGTGAACAGCACGCGGCTTTGGGCGGGCAGGGCATCTCGGTCGTGTCCTATTCGACCAAGCAGGCAGAATCGATGAAGTTTCTGGAATGGTTCATCAAGGACGACACCCAGAAGAAATGGGCAGAGCTGGGCGGATACACCTGCAACAAGGCGGTGCTTGAATCAGAAGAGTTCCGCAAGGCGACACCCTATAACGAAGCCTTCTACCAGACCATGTTCATGGTGAAAGACTTCTGGGCGGTGCCCGAATATGCCGAGTTGCTGACCCAGATCAACAACCACGTCTATCCTTATGTGGTCAGCGGTGAGGGCGGCAGCGCACAGGACGTTCTGGACAGCGTGGCGAAGGAATGGAAAGACACCTTCACGAAATACGGACGTGGCGGCTGATCTTTTCCTGACCCGACCTGAAGGGGCGCCCTGGCACCCCTTCAGGGCCTTTTTGAACAGCGCTGCGAGGACCTGATGGCTGCACTTGCCAAACTAAACTCCGCGTCGCGCGGTGCCGCGCGCGGCTGGAGCGACCTTGCCATACGGAATGCCTTTATCATTCCAACGATTATTTTTCTGATCGTTTTCAACGTCTTTCCCCTGATTTACTAGCTGTACTATTCCTTCACCGATTTTCGCGCTTCGGTGAATGATCCGGTGAATTTTGTCGGTCTGGCCAATTACCGCGACCTTTTGAACGATCCCCACATCTGGAGCAATTTCTGGATCACGGCGAAATATGTCATCGTTTCGGTCAGCGGCCAGATGGTGGTGGGGTTCGGCCTTGCCCTGCTTTTGAACCGCAAGATCCCGGCCAAGGGATTGATCACCACGCTGTTGATGTTGCCGATGATGATGTCGGCGGCGGTGGTGGGTCTGTTCTGGCGGCTGCTGTATGACCCGTCCTGGGGGCCATTGAACTATGTGCTGGGCTTGGGCAATTTTGCCTGGCTGTCGAATGCCGATGCGGCCCTTTATGCGGTGGCGCTGACCGATATCTGGATGTGGGCGCCGTTCGTCATGCTGTTGTCGCTGGCCGGTCTGTCCGCCGTGCCGCAGCATCTGTACGAGGCGGCGGCGATTGACCGGGCCGGGACGTGGTACACATTCTCACGCATCACCCTGCCTCTGGTCGCGCCTTTGCTGCTGATCGCCCTGATCTTCCGCACGATGGAGGCGTTCAAGACCTTCGACATCGCCTATATCCTCAGCACTCAGCCGACGACCGAACTGGTGTCAATCAAGCTGTACAAATTCGCCTTTCAGGAATGGCAAACCGGCAAGTCCTGCGCGCTGGCCTATATCGTGCTGATCCTGGTGCTCGCGATCACAAACATCTACGTCAAATACCTCAATCAGGCGAAGGAGCGTTAGGATGGCTGTCGTCACATCCTCGGCCAAGCGCCTGACCAACCGGATGGCCATCGCGGCGGTTCTGATCATCGCCGTCATCTTCCTGTCACCCCTGTACTGGATCGGATCAACCGCGTTCAAGCCGCGCAGTCTGGCGACAACCGTGCCGCCGACCGTGTTCTTTCAGCCGGAAATCACATCGTTCATCAAGCTGTTCACCAAGCGCGTGCAACTGACCAAACCGGTTGACCCGGCGGTTTATGCGGCGGCACCGTGGTACGAACAGCGCATCTATGATGGCGGTGAACGAATGCTGCGCGTTGGGCCGAACATTCAATTGTCGCAATACCCCAACCGGTTCCTCAACAGCCTGATCATTGCCGTCACCAGCACGTTCATCGCCGTGTCGATGGGCACGATCACCGCCTACGGCTTTTCGCGCTTCAAGATGCCCGGAGAGGCGGACTGGCTGTTCTTCATCCTGTCCACCCGCATGTTACCGCCCATCGTTGTGGCGATCCCCATGTACCTGATGTACCGCGTGGTGGGCCTGAACGACACGCATATCGGCCTGATCATCCTGTACACCGCGTTCAACCTGTCCTTCTCGGTCTGGCTGATGAAGGGGTTCATGGATGAGATCCCGAAGGAATATGAAGAGGCGGCACTGGTTGACGGCTACACCCGGATGCAATCGTTCTTCAAGATCGTGCTGCCTGAGGCGGTGACCGGCATCGCTGCCACGTCGGTCTTTTGCTTCATCACGGCTTGGAACGAATATGCCTTTGCGCTGATCATGACCAGCCGCAGGGCGCAGACCGCACCGCCCTTTATCCCGTCGCAGGTCGGGTCGGGGTTGATTGACTGGACGGTGATTGCAGCGGGCACCTTGCTGTTCATCCTGCCGGTTGCGATTTTCACCTTCATGCTGCGCAACCATCTGCTGCGCGGCGTGACCTTTGGCGCAATCCGGAAATAGGGGGAACGCATGGGCTTTCGCGAGATGAGTGTCAGGTATTTTGAACCGGCCTCGATCTGGACCATGGTGTTCGGCATCGTGGCCCTGTGCCAACCGGTCAGCCTGACGCTGCACAGCTACGGTGTGACGATCATTCTGATTGGGCTTTTGGGGTTCAACGTGTTCTCCAAGATCAAACCCCTTCAGCCACAGGAGCCGCCGTCAGGACATGGCTGAAATCATCCTCAGGGACATCGAAAAGAATTTCGGGTCGGCCTATGTCATCCGCAAGCTGAACCTTACCATCAAGGACCGGGAGTTTGTGGTGCTGCTGGGGCCATCAGGCTGCGGCAAGACCACAACCTTGCGCGCCATTGCGGGTCTTGAAGAGATTGACACCGGCGACATCCTGATTGACGGCAAGCCGGTGCAGAACCTTGAGGCGGGTGACCGCGACATCGCCTTTGTGTTCCAGTTGTTCGCGCTTTATCCGCATCTGACGGCGTACGAAAACATCGCCTTCCCGCTGCGAGCCACCAACGAAAGCAAGGCCGATGTGGACCGCAAGGTGCGCGACGTTGCACGGTCACTTCAGATCGAACATCTGCTGGACAAACGCCCCTCGTCGCTTGCGGGCGGTGACATGCAGCGTGTTGCGATTGGCCGCGCTTTGGTGCGGCGTCCCAAGGCGATGCTGATGGACGAACCGATGGGCGCCCTTGATGCCAAACTGCGCGAGGAAATGCGCACCGAACTCAAGCGCTTGCATCTGGAGAATGAGGCGACCACTGTTTACGTGACCCATGATCAGGTTGAAGCCATGTCGATGGCCGACCGCATCGCCATCATGAACGAGGGGATTCTTCAGCAGGTCGGCACCCCGGATGAAGTGTATCATGACCCCGCCAACCTGTTTGTCGCCCAGTTCGTCGGCAGCCCGGTGATGAACATCCTGCAGGCCAGCGTTCAGCCGGATGGCGATTTTGCCCGCGTCAGCTTTGATCTGGCGGATGTTGGTTTCACCTATCCGGCAGCCCTTTTATCACAGGTTCAGGCCGGGGGCGACGGGCTGACGCTTGGCATCCGGCCCGAGGGGGTCGAACTGCGGCGCGAGGCTGCACCGGGCTTTGCTGCAGCACAGGTGCAACTGATCGAACCCTTGGGGGCTTTTGACATTGTCGATCTGAAACTGGGTCCGAACACCCTGCGCGCCCGCACCAAAAGCGGGTTTGCCGGCAAGATCGGTGACGCCCTCTGGCTTAGGCTAGACCCGGCGCAGACCCATTTCTTCAACGCCCGAACCGGCGAATCCCTGCACGTAAGGTTGGCCCATGGCGCAAATTGAATTTCAGTCGGTCACCAAAAAGTTCGGCACCAACCGGGCGCTGGATGACCTGACCTTGTCAGTGGGCGATGGTGAGTTTTTTGTGCTGCTTGGCCCGACAGGGGCGGGCAAGACCACCGCCCTGCGCCTGATTGCGGGTCTTGATATGCCCGACACCGGGGCGATCCACATCGCGGGTGACGATGTTCACGACCTGACGGCGGCGGAGCGCGATGTGGCGCTGGTGTTTCAGTATTACTCGCTTTACCCGCGCTATACCGTCCGCCAGAACCTTGAATTTCCACTGAAATCCAAGATCCACTCTTTCTCGCAGGCCGAAATTGACGACCGTGTGAACCAGGCCGCCAAGACCCTGCGCATCACCCATCTGATGGACCGCAAGACCGACCGTCTGTCGGGCGGTGAGATGCAGCGCGTGTCGATCGGCCGCGCCATCGTGCGCGAACCGCGTGCGTTCCTGATGGATGAACCCTTGTCGAACCTTGACGCAAAGCTTCGCGAAGCGCTGCGGGCAGAGCTGAAGGAACTGCAAATTCGTCTGAAGGCCACCTTCGTTTTTGTGACCCATGATCAGGTCGAGGCGATGTCGATGGGCGATAAGGTCGGTGTGCTGAACAACGGCAAGCTGGTGCAGGTCGGCACCCCTTGGGAGATTTACAACCGTCCGCGCGATCTGTTCGTGGCCAGTTTTGTAGGCTCTCCGTCCATGAACCTGCTGCCCGGCGTGGTGTCTGGCGACGAGTGCAGCCTGTTTGGGGCGGCGCAGGTGTTGAAATTGCCCGCGGCGACGGGGGCTGCCAAGCTGACCATCGGCATCCGGGCTGAGGATGTGGCAGTTGTGCCGGACGGCCCGGTTCAGGCGGTGATCCATGATGTGGAAAACCACGGGGTGGAAAAGATCGTGACCTTGCGGGTCGGCGACCAGCTTTTGAAAGCAACGGTCCCGTCGCAGATGCAAACATCGGTTGACGCGGCGGTGGCGTTCCGGATTGACCCGGACAAGGCGCATTTCTTTGATCCGGCAACGGGTCAGAACCTGATCTTCTGATCAGCGAACAAAAAGGCGAAGAAGAATGAGGTTTACAGGTCGCAGGGCAGTGGTCACAGGTGGCGCTTCTGGCATCGGCGCAGCGGTGGCCAGCCGGATTTTGGCCGAGGGCGGGCAAGTTGCCGTCTGGGACCTGAACGGGCCCATCAAGGTTGATATCGCAGACTTCGCCTCGGTTCAGGGTGCCGTGACACAGACTTTGGCGCTGATGGGTGGCATTGATATTCTGATCAACAGTGCCGGCATCACCGGGCCGACCGTACCCTTGGCAGAGTTCCCGGTAGAAGGCTGGTTGCAGGTGATGGCCGTCAATCTGAACGGCACCTTTTTCACCAACCGCGCCGTCGTGCCTCTGATGATCGCGCAAGACTATGGCCGCATCGTCAACGTCGCCTCGATTGCTGGCAAAGAGGGCAATCCGAACGCCTCGGCCTATTCCGCCTCTAAGGCGGGCGTGATCGGCATGACGAAATCGTTGGCCAAAGAGGTGGCGCGCCACAACATCGCGGTCAATGTGGTGACCCCTGCCGCCGTGCGCACGCCGATTTTTGACCAGATGCCGCAAAGCCATATCGACTTCATGCTGTCGAAAATCCCACGGGGGCGGTTTGGCACGGTGGACGAGGTGGCCGCCCTGATCTGCTGGCTGGCAAGTGAGGAATGTTCGTTTTCGACGGGGGCGGTGTTCGATGTGTCGGGTGGGCGGGCAACCTACTGAGATTACAGATAAAAATGGCCCCGCTTCGGGCGGTGTTTTGAAAACAGGGGTGCCTATATGAAGACCGGAATCAACCTGCTGCTGTGGACGCCGCATGTCACGGCGGATCATTTCGGCGTGCTGCATGACCTGAAGGCGACCGGCTACGACACCGTGGAAATCCCGATATTCGAAGGCTCGCCGGATCACTACGCCATGCTGGGGGCTGAACTTGACCGGCTGGGGCTGGAACGCAGCGTGGTCAGCGTGATCGGCCCATCGGGCAAAAACCCGCTTTCGCCGGACGCAAGCGCGCGGCAGGCGGCGGTCGATTACACCAAATGGGTGATTGATTGCACCGCTGCCCTTGGCGCCAACATCCTCGCCGGGCCGATGCATTCCGAACTTGGCTTTTTCTCCGGCAACGGGGCGACCTCCGATGAACGCAAGCGCGCCGTCGCCTTTCACCGGCAGGTCGGCGATTATGCTGGGGGCAAGAACATCCGCTTCGCGCTAGAGGCGCTGAACCGCTTTGAATGCTATTTCCTGAACACGATGGCGCAGTTGGCCGACTATCTGGATGAGGTGGATCATCCGTCCGTCAAGGCGATGTACGACACCTTCCATTCCAATATCGAAGAGAAAGACCCGGTTGGTGCGATTGAAACCATCAAGTGGCACATGATCCACGTGCATATCTCTGAAAACGACCGGGGCACGCCGGGCAAGGGCCATGTCCCGTGGCAGGCGACCTACCAAGCGCTACGGGCTTCAGGCTATGACGACTGGATCACGATTGAGGCGTTTGGCCGCGCGATGCCGGAACTGGCTGCGGCCACTCGGGTCTGGCGCGACTTTTTCCCCAGCCGCGAAAGTGTGTATCTGGAAGGCTTTACCCAGATGACCGAAGGCTGGGCCAAGGCGAAATGATTGCCACCCCCCGCCTTTATGTTGTCGGCACCTGCGACACCAAGGCATCGGAACTGCACTATGCCGCAGACCTGATCCGACGGGCGGGCCTAGCGGTCGTGGTGGTCGATGTGTCAACCGGGCCGGGTGAGTTTGCCGCTGATATCACAGCCCTACAGGTGGCGGGGTTTCATCCGGATGGCCCTTCGGCAGTTTTGGGGCTGTCAGACCGTGGCCAAGCCGTCACCGCGATGGCCAAGGCTCTGACCGCGTTCATCGTGTCGCGCGACGATGTGGCGGGCATTCTGGGCATGGGCGGGTCGGGCAATTCCACCATTGTCACCGCCGCGATGCGGGCGCTGCCAATCGGGGTGCCCAAGGTGATGGTCTCAACCCTCGCATCGGGAAATGTCGCCCCGTTTGTTGTCGCATCAGACATCACGATGATGCATTCGGTCAGCGATGTTGCCGGGCTGAACGCCATTTCGCGCAAGGTGATTGGCAACGCGGCCCATGCCTTGGTCGGTATGGTGGCGCATCAGGTCCCCGAAGTTGCCGCTGACAAGCTGCCGGTTGGCCTGACCATGTTCGGCGTCACCACCGCCTGCATCAGCCAGATCCGCGCTGCGATTGAGGCTGATTGTGAGTGTTTTGTGTTTCACGCCACCGGCATCGGCGGACAGTGCATGGAAAAGCTGATCGACTCCGGCTATCTGTCCGCCGCCCTTGATCTTACCACAACAGAGGTGGCTGACTATCTGTGCGGCGGTGTTTTGCCGTGCAGTCCGGATCGGTTCGGCGCAGTGATCCGGTCGAAAATCCCCTATGTCGGTTCGGTTGGTGCGGTTGACATGGTCAACTTTGGCCCGCGCGCCACGGTTCCCCCTGCTTATGCAGCGCGGCAGTTTCACGTCCACAACGCATCGGTCACGCTGATGCGCACGACGGCGGACGAGAACGCGGCGATTGGTGCGTGGATTGTCAAACGGCTGAACCAGATGCACGGCCCGGTTCGCTTTTTGCTGCCTTTGCGCGGGGTTTCGGCCCTTGACGGAACGGGCCTGCCCTTTGAGGATGCTGCAGCGACCCTCGCCTTGTTCACCGCCATCCGGGATGGTTGGCAAGCCGCCCCGAACCGCGAACTGATCGAGGTTGACGATCACATCAACGGCCCGCACTTTGCAGCCGCCGCCGTCAATGCTTTCAGGGACATCACACGGGTAGGATGAAGATGACCCCAAGCTGAAGAACTTTTGAGACAAAGCCGCAGCCGCCCGCACCGATCAACAAACCGATCTTAATCAGGAGATTCCCATGGCACGCGCCTATGCCAGCGCCATCCTTCAGGCCCCGGTCGAAACGGTGTGGAGCCTGATCCGCAATTTCAACGGTTTGCCCGACTGGGTGCCGGGCATCACCGATTCGATGATCGAAGATGGGCTTGACCCGGATGTGGTCGGCTGTGTGCGGTCGTTTTACACCCAGGATGGCAGCCATATCCGCGAACGTTTGCTGACGCTGGATGATGCGCACCACTCCTTTGCCTATAATTTTGAAAAGCCGGCTTTCCCGGTGCGCAACTATATCGCCACGGTGCGCCTGATGCCGGTGACCCACACCGATCATACCTTTGCCGAATGGGAGGCGGTGTTTGACGAAGCGCCCGGCGATGAAGGCAAATATGTCGAGATCATCAGCCGCGATGTGTTTGCAGCGGGATGGGCGGCGTTGCAGGACAAGATCACCCGCGACATGCCAACGATCCCGGCAGGGGCCGAACGCTGGAAAGCGTGGGCACCGAATAAGGTCTGGACCTCTCGTGTCATCAACGCCCCGGTGGCCGATGTCTGGGCGATGATGCGCGACTTTGCCGGGATGGGCGGGTGGCATGACGAGATCACGGCCATGACGATGCTGAACAACGCCCGCTCTGACAAAGTGTCCGGCGTGCGCGACTTTCAGTTCGGCGCGGGCCATCTGAACGAGGAATTGCTGGCGCTGTGCGATCAGACCCGGTCGTTCCTGTACCGGATCACCAAGTCAGAGTTGCCGTGGATGAACTATGTCAGCGGCCCGCGCCTGTGGCCGGTGACGGCGGACAATTCGACATTTGGCGTCTGGACCGGCGACTGGGTGGCCAGCCCGCAAGATGACCTGACCCTGATCCCGCAGACCGAACAGAACGTCTATCAACGCGCCTTCGCGACGCTGGAATACAACCTTCAAGCTGCAAAAAGCGCCTGAGCGTAACCACCCTCACACGATGAAAGGAGCAACAATGGAACGCATGGGTCAGGTGATCCGCCTGAATGCCGATATCATCGCCGAGTATAAGCGTATCCACGCGGCGGTCTGGCCCGCCGTGCTTGCGGCGATTTCACAGGCCAACATCCGCAACTATACCATTTTTCTGAAAGAGCCGGAAAACCTGCTGTTCGCCTATTGGGAGTATCACGGCACCGATTTCGCCGCCGATATGGAAGCCATGAAACGGGTGGCCGAAATGCAGGACTGGTGGAAGCTGACCGATCCGATGCAGATCCCGTTTGACACCCGCAAGCCCGGCGAATGGTGGGCGCGGATGGAGAATGTGTTTCACGCGGACTAAGGCTATGGAAACTCGGGCCGTTTGGCAGCAGACCGTCGCTTGAGCCGCAACCGCCCGCCTTGGCATTTCAACGCCGCAAACTGCTGCATCACAGCCGGTTCGGTGCGAAACACCGGGTCGGAAATCTATCTGCTACGGGGTCGCCCGCATCATCAGCCAGATCATCACATTCTGGGCAATAGGCATCCCCGGACCTTCGGTGCCATCGGCGGTGCGCTGGTCGTTGGCATAGCTTTGCAGGATGGCGTCAACCCCTTCAGCTTTCAGTTCGGACAGGCTTTGCAGCAGGTTCGTTGCGTCGTTGCCGTTTGAGGTTGCGGCGATCTTGTCCGCCAGCGCCTTCAGCGCATCCCGGTCGCCAAGGCTGGCCAGATACAGGTATTGGTGCCAGGTCGCAGCCCCCTGACGCGGTTGCTGAAACGACCAATCCTCGGGCAGGCGGCCAAGGTGGTCGCGGATATCAATCCCGGTCGCCCGAAGCCCGCCGAAATAGTTCAGTGCGACAGACGGACTGTACGGCATCAGGAGATAGGCTTCCTTGACGGCCGCCTTGGCTTCTGGCGACAGAAAGCGGGCATAGGTTGCGACCGCGCCGGTGAAATCGTCGATGACCTGCAGGTCGCTGCGGGCGCTGATCCGGTTCGCCACAGCTTGCAGGGCGGCCACCTGACAGTCGAGTTGCGAGGCGCTGGCGATCCGCGAAAACAGGGTGCCTGCGGTCGAAGAGGCAAGATTGGCCTGCAGGATAAGTTCGACCACGCTGGGCGGGCAAACGTCGGTGTAGTCCATGATCAGCTCCTACTGGCGGCTTTCCATTGGTGATAGCGCAGCGGCTTGCGGTTGGGCCGGTCGTCCCAATAGCCCATCAGGTTGGTCGGGTCATTGCCCAGAACGTTGCCCGACCCTGTATCGACGATGCTGAGGGCTTCGGTATTGGTCTTCGCATAGGCAGGCACCGCACCGCCAAGCGTCAACAGGTTGTGGGCGGCAAACTGCGATGCGGTGGCGGCGTCCGGGTCAGACGGGTGGCGCAGATTCAACGAATGGCCGAATTCATGCGCCATCGAGTTGCGCGCCGTCGGCGTATCGGGCTGGAATCCGAACGAAATCGGTGAGCCGATGTTCAGCACCGTGCCAAGGATCGAACAGCCGGTGGTCGGCACATACCAATAAATCCGGTACGCCCCGGCCCGCGGCAACGGGGCCGCAACCCGCGCGGTCAGTGCCGCCGACGCTTTGGCATGCAGCGCGTTCAGCACCAGACCCTTGCTGTCGTAGGGGATCGGTGTGCCGGTCTTTTTCAGGAATTGGCCACCGCCAGCCGGGTAGCCATTCGCCTCGATCGTGGCAAGGGCGGCGTCGGCGGACAGGTCAATCGACCCAAGATCGAACAGGTCGATCTTGATCGCAGCCTGCCGGTAAATGTCGTTCAGATGGGCGCCCAGCGTTGCAATCGAATAGGCCGTCACGGGGGCCAGATTGGTGATGATGCAGGCGACATCCAGCTTCAGCGTCGCCTCGTTGGCGCACCAGATGTGGAACCAACCGATTTCCTTGCCATCACATTTGACCTTCAGTGTGGCCTCGCCGACCGCCAGACCCTTGATCTTGAAGGCGGCCTTCCTGGTGGTGACATGGGCGGTGACCACTTCGGCGACCGAGGCCGCCTCGACCACAAAGGTGGTGTTGGCAATGCAGGGCACGCATTCGCCGTCGGTGAAGTCGAAATTGATCTCCAGCTCTGTCTCTTGCCCAACCGCGACCGAGGCCCAGCGTCCGCCATCCCGTTCAAACTTGCTTTTGAAGGTCGGTTTGGCAGAGCCTTTGGCGGGCACCGGGTTCCAGTAGCTGCCTGTCGGGTTCAACAAACCGGCATGACCCGCGACGATGTTGGTCTTGGGGTCAAAGCCGAAATACTTGGCGCGCGACTCAGGCCCAGTGACGACGGGACCTTCAAAGGAAGCGACATTGGCGCATTCGGGATGCTGGATCAGGTCCACGGCGGTTTTAGAGCCATCCGGCACTGAAACGCCCTTCTTCTCATCCTTGATGGTCGGGCCGTTCTTAACCTTGCCGTGTCCGGGTTTTTCCGCCGTGATGTCGTAGGTGCCGGGCGTGACCTTGCCGTAATCGGCCTTGCCATCCTTTCCGGTCGTCTTGGAGCCAAGCGATCCGGCGGTGACCGTCGCCCCCTCAACCAGATTTCCGTTCAGGTCCTTGACCGTCACCACAAGTTCGGCGACCGGTTTGGGGACAGGCTTTGGTCCGGGCAGCGGGCCGGGGTTCGGGTTCGGGTCTGGCGGCACAGGCTTTACTCCACCACCTCCCTTGCCAAGGTTCGAGATCTGTTCAATCTCGCCGATCCACACGCTGCCCGACGCAATTGCCGCCGCCAGAAGCTGCAGGAATTTTCTGCCAGAGGTGTGGTGGATGCCTTGCTCAAAGCACCACTGCCGCACCTCGGCCATGGTGTCATCGGCGACCAGTGTCTGGCGCAAAAACCGCACCGTCTCATCATCGTTGACAAACCGTCTGCGAACCCGGCCCTTGGTCGGATCGTTCCAGTCCAGCAACTCAAAACGGCTGGTGATATCGCCAATTCTAACGCCCATGAACCGAACCCGTCCACGCTACCGGTTTATGATAAAACATGGGCGACCTTAAGAAGTTGCTTTTGGTAAAGCAACCACCGATCCTGTGGCACCTTAAAAGCGCGGGGTAACCGGGTCCAGCCCGTCAAGGCTTTGCGCCCTGACCTTTTGCAGCAGGCCGATCACGTCGGTCACCATCTTGTCAGCCGTCGCATGGCCCTTTTCGGCGGTGGCCAGATGCGCCTCGCCGACCACGCCGTTGGGGTTCAGGTCGGATGCGATCCAGCCGAAAGCCACCCCGCCGATCGGGGCGATGGCCGACGTTTCGGCACTTGACCGAAAATCCTGCGCTGCCGCCATATCCACCGTATCAGGCCGGAACGCCAGCATAAGAGAGGTTTCCACATCGCCGCCGTGGATGCCGTAGGTGCGTTCCTGTTCAGAATACATCCCCTCTGGCGGCCCATACGCGCCCCAGCCCAACCGCACCGCCAACATGCCAGCCTTCACCCGCAACTCACGCGAGACGATAGAGATCAGGTCGGTGTTGCCCCCGTGAGAGTTCAGGATAACGATTTTGCGCACCCCGGCCCGCGCCACGGAAAGGCCAATTTCAACCCAGGCTTTCAACGCCGTCTCGGCCGTGTAAGTCAAGGTTCCGGGGGCCCAAAGATGCTCATTCGATTTGCCGACCTGTTGAACGGGCAGGATGCGCAGGTCAAGGTCGGCCGGGCAGCGCAGGCGCAGCAGGTCCAGCAGACCCTCGTTGATGATCGTGTCAACGCCAACTGGCAGATGCGGGCCGTGCTGTTCGATGGCCGCTGTGGGCAGCACCGCGATGGTCGCCATCGGGTCAATGGTTTTCCATTCGGGCGCGCGGTATTCTTTCCAGTCAAGCCGACGGTGAACGGGTTTGGTCATTCTGCTGCCTCTGCCTTGTCGATCCGGGCGGTCTGTGGCCCGATAAGTCTGTCCATCCGCGCCGCAACCCTGTCCAGATGCCGCGCGCGGCTGGATGGGGTAGAGCTGTCCATCAGATAATGCGCTGCAAAGACGGTCCGGTGGAAGGGCTTGCACAGCCACCCCACGCCGCGCATCAGCTGCCGCTTGCCCGGTGCGCCGACCAGCCGGGTCAGCCACCAGCTTGCGCCACAGGTGGTGAAAATCGCCAGATGGGTGATGTGCTGCAAACCGGGGCGGATGGTCTTGTTCACCTCATCCGGCATAAGGAAAGCAACATCGGGCAGCAAGACCCGGTCAAGCCAGCCTTTCAGCATGGCGGGCAGGCCGTACCACCAGGTCGGATAGACAAAGATCAGCGTGTCGCACCATTCGACATCGCGGCAATGTTCATCAACCGGGGTGCGGTTGGTCGGGGAGTTCAGATACCCGGTCCATTCTGGATCGGTCAGAACCGGTTGAAAGCCTTCGGCGTACAGGTCGCGCAGGCGGTATTCGGCCCCGGCGTGTTGCAGCCTTTGGGTGACAACGTCGCGCACGGCGGCGTTGAAGCTGCCGGGTTTGGGGTGGCAATAGACGATCAGGGCGCGCATCAGAACTGCCCCATCTCCTCTGCGACGCGGGTGAGGAACGCGGCGCGGTCGGTCGCCGTCGCCCGGTTCATGTCATACAGCGCCAGATAGCGCAGCCGCCCGCGCCCGGTTGTGCGCCACAGCACCCGGCTGAACAGCTTGCGCGGCGGATCGCCCGCCAGAAATGACCGCAACCTCGTGCCGCCATAGGTCGTCACGGCGGCAACCTTGCTGATATGCAGGATACCCGGTTTTGCCACGCCGTTTTCCATCTTGAACGTCAGGCCGGGCACAAACACCCGGTCAAAAAAACCTTTCAGAATGGCAGGATAGCCGTAGTTCCACACCGGAAAGCAAACCACCAACGCATCGGCAGCCAAAAGCCGGTCAACATAGGCCTGCACCGGGGCGGTGTTGGTCTGCGTGTCATGATAGCCACGGCGTTCGGCAGCGCTTAGCACCGGATCGAAGCCTTCGGCATACAGGTCGCAATCATCGACCTGCCAGCCTTTGGCGGACAGCGTCTGCACAACGGTCTTATGCAGGGCCGCCGCAAAACTATCGTCACAAGGATGGGCATAAAGGACCAGCGCCCGATTCATCCGCAATGCCTCAGCCTGCCGCCAATCATGCCGCAGCCGGTCATATCGCCGCGAGTCATTCCGCCGCCAGTGACAGTGCAGCCAAACCAGCTTTGGCGCATCATTCTGCCGCCCGCATCAGACCGGGCCACGCGTACATCCGGTCATAGGCCCAGTTCGGATCATCCCATGCGATCATCTTGCCGGGGTTAAGCAGGCCTTTCGGGTCGGCTTCGCGCTTGAAGGCCAGTTGGCGGTCATCCACCGCTTGCCGCCCGCCTTCTTCCAGCGTGTAGCGGTGCGGGTTGAAGATCATCGCCCCCATGTCCTCATGCAGGCGCACAATCTCGTCCAGCCGCTCTTCGGTGGAGAACTTGACCAAAGACAGCCCACCCATGCCGATCCGCCCGCCTTGGCGTGTCACCTCGATATGCTGCAACACCTCGGGTGAGAAGCGTGCGCGCACCGCCTCGACAATC
>JBBRKS010000076.1:0-18394 GCA_038231775.1 Rhodobacterales bacterium
CTGCCGGTTCTGGCCGAAAGTGCCTATCTGAAATCGCTGTTCTTCCGGCTGGATTGATGCGGGTGGTCGGGACGTCGTTCAGGCGAGGGTGCGCCTGATGCGGGTGGTTCTGGACGCCTGCGTCCTGTTCCCCACCGTGTTGCGCGAAGTGTTGCTGGGCGTCGCGGCGCGGGGTTTGTATGAACCGCAATGGTCCGACCGCATCCTGCGCGAATGGGTGCTTGCGACGGCAAAGCTTGGCCCCGTCGCACAGGCGATGGCCGAAGGGGATGCTGTACTGGCCCGCGCCGCCTTTCCCCGCGCCAGCGTGAAAGAGCAACCGAATATCGAGGCGCGCCTGACCCTGCCCGACCCCAATGATATCCACGTGCTGGCGGTGGCCATCGCAGGCCACGCCGACGCCATCGTAACCTTCAACGCGGTCGATTTCCCAAGGCATGTGCTGGCCGATGAGGGACTGGAACGCCGCGACCCGGATGGGTTTTTGTGGGAATTATGGTCAAAAAACCCGGCAGAAGTTGGCGCGGTGATCCACAATGTTCATGCCAAAGCCGAGGCGATGGCGGGGCGGCCATTGCCCTTGCGCAGCTTCCTGAAAAGGCGCAGTTGTGGCGGCTGGGCAAAGCGATCGAGGGTGCTGACTAGGGCAGCGGACTGCAGGAAATTCAGGACTGTCGTCGCTTGATGAATTTGCTGTCCCATTCGTGCGCCGGATATTCAAACAGGCAATCCCAAAGAACCGTGACTTCGAACCCGGTTGGGAACCTGCAGGGGCAATCGTTTCCCCGCGTCCGTTCAACGCAACTCCTTGATGCCCCGCGCCAGTCCCGCCAGCGTCAGCGGCACCATCTGTCCGTCGAATATCCCGCGGATCATCGTTGTGGAACTGGTGTAACCCCAATGCGCCTCGGGCACCGGGTTGATCCACAGGTGCTTGGGCCATTGGGTTTTGGCGCGCTCCAGCCAGACGCGCCCCGGCTCGGGGTTGTAGTGTTCGACCGATCCTCCGGCAGTGGTGATCTCATACGGGCTCATCGCCGCGTCGCCGACGAAGATGGCGCGGTAATCCGGACCAAAGCGGCGCAGGATGTCGAAGGTGGGCGTCCGGGCGGTGTGGCGGCGCGCGTTGTCGGTCCAGACATCCTCGTACAGGCAGTTGTGGAAATAAAAGAACGACAGCTGGCGGAATTCGGCTTTGGCTGCGGCGAACAGAGCCTGGGTTTGCAGGACGTGGCCGTCCATACTGCCACCAATGTCAAGAAATAACAGCACCTTGACGGCGTTGCGGCGTTCGGGGCGTTCTTGCACATCAAGCCAGCCTTGCCGGGCGGTGGCCTTGATGGTCGCGTCAAGGTCGAAGGTCTGGCTGCCCTCACGCGCCCACAGACGCAGCGCACGCAACGCAAGTTTCAGGGTACGAGGCCCAAGTTCGGCATCGTCATCCAGATTGCGAAACTCACGCTTTTCCCAGACTTTCACCGCACTTTTGTGCTGACTTTGCCCGCCGATCCGGACACCTTCGGGGTTGTAACCGGAATTGCCAAAGGGCGAGGTGCCGCCTGTGCCGACCCATTTGTTGCCACCCTGATGGCGGGCTTTCTGTTCTTCCAGCCGTTGGCGCAGGGTTTCCATCAGCTTGTCCAGACCGCCAAGCGCCTGGATTGAGGCGCGCTCTTCTTCGGTCAGATGGCGGGTCAGGTTGGCGGTCAGCCAATCGGCAGGCAGGTCAAGGGCTTGCAACACGTCATCCGCCGTGACGGCATCAAGCCCTTTGAAACTTTCGGCAAAAGCGCGGTCAAAGCGGTCGTAAAAGCGTTCGTCCTTGACCAGAGACAACCGGGCCAGATGGTAAAAGCCGGTCGCATCATGGGTGACAAGGCCGGTTTTCAACGCCGCCAGAAAGTTCAGATACTCGCTTAGGCTGACGGGCACCCCAGTCTTGCGCAGGCACAGAAAGAACGGCTGGAACATCCTAGTGGGTGTACCGGTCGATCACGATAGAGACGAAAACTGCCAACAGCCCAAGACCGATGGCATAAACCGCCCCGTATTGCAGCGCATCCAGACGGCGCCCGCCGCCTTTGATTGCGGTCCACGCCCCCCAAACAGCACCAATCCCCATTGCCGGAAGCCAGATCATCGTAGAACCCCTTGCCATCTGCGGGAACATCGCCCGCTTTTGCCGGTCAGCCTTGCGGGCTTAGCCGGGCGATGGCCGCGATTTCGGCGGCGCGTGCGCGAACCTCGGCCTGTGTGCCGAAGCCATAGCGTGCAGCGGGCAGGCTGTCGAGACGCAGTGCGGCCGCTGCGGCATTGTGGCCCTGCCGGTCCAACGCCTCGGACTTGATCAGGGATAGGGTGGCCAGAAGGGCGGCGTTCTGCGAGGCGCTGGCCAGCGGCATCGCCTGATCGGCCAGCTTTATGGCCTGATCAAGCTGGCCTTGGGCCAGCGCTATGGCCGACAGTTGCATCAGTGCATGAACCAGATGCACGCCGTTGTCCGGCAGGGTCCGGTAGACCTGCGCTGCGGCCCTGTACGAAAGCTCCGCCGCCGCCGGGTTGTGCGGCGCTTGCAGACGGCCAAGGATGAAATAGGCAAAGCCCAGACGGTTGTCCTGCCAGCCCATCTGCTGTGCCGTCGCCAATGCTTGTTGTGCCGCCACCATCCGTGCGGGCCGTGCGGTCTGCGGGTTGACCGCCCGCGCCACCGCATCCAGCCAATCGCGCGGCGTGTCGGCAGACGACCACGGGCCGGGCGCATTGCCGTTGGGGTTCATCGCGGCCAGCACGCCGGGCAGGATCTGCGCCACCTCAGCCTCACCCATGCCAGAGGTGAAGGCTGGCGAATAGTGCAGGCGCAGCATCAGCATGTCAAACCCGGTCAGAACCGACTGAAAGTTGTCATCGTTGAAGACCGAGTCCGGCAGACGGTACAGATCATTGACCGGGCCAAGCGCTTGGGCGGTTTCTTCATGCAGACAATCGCGCACCTCTTGCGGAGAAGTGTCAGAGGGCAAGAACAGCGTGGCACGGGTGCGGACGCGCATCTGCGCCCAATCCAGATCAGCGCTGCCCCGTTTGGCGCGGTATTCGGAAAGGGACGACACGTTGGGCACGACAAAACAGGCGGCAGTCGGCTCCATCCGGTGCAGCACGGATCGGGGTTGAAACGCCAGCGTCAGGGTGGCGGGCTGGTTGTCGGGCAAAAGCTGCAGGGTCAGCCCGACTTCGGTCTGCAGACGGGCGGTCAGGGCCAACAGGTCGCTGCGAGCTGTGGATGGGACTGCGCCCGTCATCGACAGGGTGATCGGTCCGGAAAACCGGGTCAGAACCGGCAGCGACTGACCGCTTTCCAGATGAAACTCCAGATCAAGAAAGTCTTGCGCCAACTGGTCATTCGGGCGGCGTGAGGGTTGGCCCGGCGTGGTCGGAAATTGCAGCAGCGGGCCGCGCAGGTCCAGATTGTCCAACGCGCTTCCGCTTTTGGTCACACCCGGGCCGGAACCGGAGTCGGAAGCGGGTGACGTGGCGCAGGCTGACAGCAGCATGAAGGCCAAAAGGCGGGGCAGGCGCATCATTTTGTCACTCCTGTTCGGGCCACAAGCGCGGCCCGCCCCGCTTTGGATCGCCTAAGCCCCGTCTGCCAAAAGCCCCCCCTTCTGGCAGGAATAGGCCGACCCCGGGGGGCCGCGCCAAACAGAGCGCATCGCCCAACAGCATGGCCGATGTGGCGGGACAAGGGCAAGTCTGCGGCAATGGCGGGGCTGTGCCCGAAATGAAGGCAACCAGTGATGGCGCGGCAGGGACACACAACCACCAGATGCAGCGGCGGCAGATCACGCCATGGTTTCAACGTGTTTCAGGGCGCGTGATATTTTGGATTAAAGACGTCTTGCAACCCCTTGTCAGGATTTGCGAATCAGGCGTCACCGCCATCGTTCAATATGTACCGAAGGGTCGGGAAATATGGGGTCCTTCACCAACAGATGCCAAGGCAATCCCGCTAACGTTCGCGCCGCGCCAGAAAGGCCAGCTTTTCAAACAGCGCGACATCCTGTTCGTTCTTCAACAAAGCACCATACAGTTTCGGCAGGTTGGTCTTGGCGTCACGCTTCAGATCTTCGGGGGTCATATCCTCGGCCAAGAGCAGCTTCAGCCAGTCCAGCACCTCTGAGGTGGAGGGTTTTTTCTTCAGTCCCGGCGCCTCGCGGATTTCAAAGAACTGCGTCAGGGCAGCGGCAAGCAGGCTTTCTTTCAGGCCGGGAAAATGCAGGCGCACGATGGTGGCCAGACCCTCGGGCGTTGGAAAGCGGATGAAGTGGAAAAAGCAACGGCGCAAAAATGCGTCGGGCAATTCCTTTTCATTGTTGGAGGTGATGATGACGACGGGGCGATGCAGCGCGCTTATGGTGTCGCCGGTTTCGTAGACATGAAACTCCATCCGGTCGAGTTCCTGCAGCAGGTCGTTGGGGAATTCGATGTCGGCCTTGTCAATCTCGTCAATCAGCAGGACCACGCGTTTGGGCGCGGTGAAGGCGGTCCACAGTTTCCCAGGGCGGATGTAATGGCGCACGTCATGCACCTTTGCCTCGCCCAACTGGCCGTCGCGCAGGCGGGCGACGGCGTCGTATTCATACAGGCCTTGCGCGGCCTTGGTGGTCGATTTGACGTGCCATTCGATCAGGTCCATCCCCAAAGACGCCGCGACCTGCCGGGCGAGTTCGGTCTTTCCGGTGCCCGGTTCGCCCTTGACCAGCAAGGGGCGTCCCAACGCCACGGCAGCATTGACCGCAAGCGCCAGATCATCGGGCACGACGTAACCGGCGGTTGTGGTAAATTTCACTGTCATCTCAAGCCCCTGCACGACACACTGCACAAACCTTAAAGCAGGCGGGATTTTGTCGCAACGCCTAGTGACAAGGCTTTGGCTTTCCGCTAGAGCAACCCCGATCAGGATCGCCCGTTTGGCCGGCCCCCTGCCGCCCGCCCTCTGACGCCGCCTGCAAAAGGAGAGTGCTGAGATGAAAGCCGAAATCTTCCTGCCCGAAGATTACCGCCCGGCCGAAGACGAGCCTTTCATGAATGATCGGCAGCTGGAATATTTCCGCCGCAAGCTGATCGTCTGGAAGCAGGAGCTGTTGGACCAAAGTGCGGAGACGATCGACAATCTGCAGGATTCCGCACGATCAGTGCCTGATCTGGCCGACCGCGCCTCGGAAGAAACCGACCGGGCGCTGGAACTGCGCACGCGTGACCGGCAACGCAAGCTGGTGGCCAAGATCGACTCGGCCTTGCGGCGGATCGAGAACGGCGAATACGGCTATTGCGAAGTGTCGGGTGAGCCGATCAGCCTGAAGCGGCTGGATGCGCGCCCGATTGCGACGATGACGCTGGAAGCGCAGGAACGCCACGAACGGCGCGAGAAAGTGCACCGCGACGAGTGAGGTTTGGCGTGAGGTGAGGTAGAGCAGCGCCGATGCTCTGCGACCTTGCGCCCCCTTGCAGGAGGCGGTTTGAAAGCGAAGACTGACGCCGGGCCTTTGGGTCCGGTGTTTTTGTTTGGCGTAACGCTCTGCGGACCCGGCTGGGAGGGCGGCTGCCCTCCCAGACCCTCCTGCGAGTATTTTTGCCTGCGAGTATTTTGGCCTGAATGAAGGAATGGCGTGGTGAGTCTGATCGGGCAACGGGTGACGGTGCTGGGGGCCGGGATTGGCGGGCTGGCCGTGGCGCGGGCTTTGGCGCTGCGCGGTGCGCAGGTCACCGTTCTGGAGCAGGCGGATGCGGTGCGAGAGGTGGGGGCGGGCCTGCAGGTGTCACCAAATGGGGTGGCGGTATTGCGCGGTCTGGGGCTGATGGCGGCGCTGGAAACGGTTTCGGTGCGGGCGGATGCGGTGGAGTTGCGCGACGGGTTGACCGGCGGTCTGGTGATGCGGCTGGATGTCGGGCGGCTGCGGCCCGATCAGGGCTATCACTTCGTGCACCGCGCCGATCTGGTTGGTCTGCTGCTGCAAGGGGCGGTGGAGGCTGGGGCAGAGATACGGCTATCGTCGCGGGTGACCTCGGTTTCAGTGTCGGGCGCGCGGCCGGTTCTGACGCTGGACAGCGGGCCGCAAGAGGTGGGGCTGCTGATCGGCGCGGATGGCCTGCAGTCGCGCACCCGGGCGGCGCTGAACGGGACCAACGCGCCGTTTTTCACCCGGCAGGTGGCGTGGCGGGCTTTGATCCCGGGGGATGGCGGGCCCAACGTGGCAGAGGTTCACATGGGGCCGGGGCGCCATCTGGTCAGCTATCCACTGCGGGGTGGGGCCTTGCGTAACATTGTCGCGGTGGAAGAACGCAACGCTTGGGTCGAAGAGGGCTGGTCGCTGCGCGATGACCCGGTGGCGCTGCGGCTGGCGTTTGCGGCGTTCTCCCCCCGGGTGCGGGCTTGGCTGGATCAGGTGCAGGATGTCGGACTGTGGGGCCTGTTCCGCCACGAGGTGGCACCGGTCTGGCAGAAGGCGTTGGCCGAGGGGGGCGTGGCGATCCTTGGTGATGCGGCGCATCCGACGCTGCCGTTTCTGGCGCAGGGGGCCTGCATGGCGCTGGAGGATGCCTGGGTTCTGGCCGCGGCCTTGTCTGCCACCGACAGTCTTGCGGCCGGTCTGGCGACCTATGAAGCCGCCCGAAAGCAGCGCTGCATCCGGGTTGTGGCGGCGGCGAATGGCAATGCGCGGGCTTATCACTTGCGCGGAATGATGCGGGGGGTTGCGCATCTGGGGCTGAAGATCGGCGGTAGGGTTGCGCCGGGTTTTGCCCTGTCCCGGTTTGATTGGCTGTACGGCCATGATGTGACCAAAACCTGACGTGATCCCTTTCATCCGGGTCCGAATATCCCACGGGGGTCCTCGGGTGTGAAACCGCAGGCTTTTGGCGCAGAAGGTGCGGTGTCAGAACTGCCGCAGCAGGGCGACGATCACGCCAAAGATCACGATATCCAGCCAGCGCAACGAAGGGGCTGGCAAAGCGCGGGCCATGGTACGGTTGCGGGGCTTTTCTTGCGGGGCGAGTGGGGCAAAGCGGTTTGACATCAGTGTCCTCCGAAGACTTCGGCAGACCTTCGCATGTCGGCGTAAATGGACAGTTAAGACAGATCAAAGGCCCGGAGATTGTCCGGGCCCTTGATTTCACGTCAGCTTTTGCCTTGCGTTCAGGCCTTGGCCAGATCGCGCAGCACGTAGTGCAGGACGCCGCCGTGTTCGACGTATTCGATCTCTATTTCGGTATCTATCCGGCATTTGATCTGAATGGTTTTGACCGTACCGTCGGCATAAGTGATGTGGCAGGGCACGGTGGACAGGGGTTTCAGATCGCCCTCAAGCCCATCAATCGCGACCACTTCGTCACCTTTCAGGCCAAGGGTTTTGCGGGTGTCACCGGCGGTAAATTCAAACGGGATCACGCCCATGCCGACCAAGTTCGACCGGTGGATACGCTCAAACGACTCCGCAATCACGGCTTTGACGCCCAGCAAAGCGGTGCCTTTGGCGGCCCAGTCGCGGCTTGATCCTGCGCCGTATTCAATGCCGCCAAAAATCACCAAAGGCGTGCCTGCGGCTTGATAGGCCATCGAGGCGTCGAAGATAGAGGTTTGCGCGCCGTCCGGGCCTTTGGTGTAGCCGCCTTCCACGCCATCAAGCATCTCATTCTTGATGCGGATGTTGGCGAAGGTGCCGCGCATCATCACCTCGTGGTTGCCCCGGCGTGAGCCATACGAGTTGAACTCTGATACCGGAACTTGCCGCTCTGCCAGATACTTACCAGCCGGAGTTGACGCTTTGAATGAACCTGCCGGAGAGATGTGGTCGGTGGTGATCATGTCGCCCAGAACCGCCAACACTCGGGCACCTTCGATATTGTGGATCGTGCCGGAGGTTTTGGACATACCGCGGAAATAGGGCGGATTCTGGATATAGGTTGACGAGGCGGGCCAGTCGTAGGTTTCGGAATCCGTGATTTCAACCGCCTGCCACTTGGCATCACCTTTGAAGACATCGGCGTATTTCTTCAAAAAGGCGGCGCGGGTCACGGTGGCTTCGACAAGGTCAGCGACCTCTTTCGTCGTCGGCCAGACGTCTTTCAGATAGACCGGGCCGTTGGTGCCCATGCCCAAAGGTTCGGTGGTCAGGTCGATGTTCAGATCGCCCGCCAGCGCGTAGGCCACGACCAAGGGCGGGCTGGCCAGATAGTTGGCGCGCACGTCGGGAGAAATGCGCCCTTCAAAGTTGCGGTTGCCCGACAGGACGGCGGTGGCTACCAGATCACCCTCGTTGATCGCGGCAGAGATCGCCGGGTCAAGCGGGCCGGAATTGCCGATGCAGGTGGTGCAGCCATAGCCGACAAGGTTGAAGCCGACCGCATCAAGGTCTTCTTGCAGGTTGGCCGCGTTCAGGTATTCCGACACGACCTGAGACCCCGGCGCCAGAGAGGTTTTCACCCAAGGCTTCGATGTCAGCCCCAAAGCGCGGGCTTTGCGGGCGACAAGGCCAGCGCCGATCATCACATAGGGGTTTGAAGTGTTGGTGCATGAGGTGATCGAGGCGATCACCACCGACCCGTCGCGCAGTTTGTAATCCTGCCCGGCGACGGAAGCAGATTTGCGCGCGTCGATGGCGGCAGCCAAAGCCGGGCCTTCAAACGCCATCTCTTTGGCGGCGGCAGAGGCGTCAACGCCGCGGTAATCGCACACCGTTTTGTAAAAACCAGCGGCGGCGGCGGTGAGGGGGGTGTAATCCTGCGGGCGCTTGGGGCCGGAAATCGCAGGCACAATGGTGCCCATGTCAAGTGCCAGGGTCGAGGTGTAGATCGGTGCATAGTCCGCACCACGCCACATGCCGTTGGCTTTGGCATAAGCCTCAACCAGGGCTATGCGCGCCTCGTCCCGGCCGGTGCCGCGCAGGTAGCGGATGGTTTCCCCGTCAATCGGGAAAAAGCCACACGTCGCACCGTATTCCGGGGCCATGTTGGCGATGGTGGCCCGGTCGGCAAGCGGCAGATGGTCCAGACCCTCACCATAAAACTCGACGAATTTGTTGACCACGCCGTGTTTGCGCAGCATTTGAACGACTTTGAGGACAAGGTCGGTCGCCGTGGTGCCCTCCATCATGGCACCGGTCAGTTTAAAGCCGACAACTTCGGGGATCAGCATGGAAACCGGCTGGCCAAGCATCGCAGCCTCTGCCTCAATGCCGCCGACGCCCCAGCCAAGGACGGCAAGGCCGTTGACCATGGTGGTGTGGCTGTCGGTGCCGACCAATGTATCAGGATAGGCGATTTCGACGCCGTTCTGATCGGTGTCGGTCCAGACGGTCTGCGCCAGATATTCCAGATTGACCTGATGGCAGATGCCAGTGCCGGGTGGCACCACGCGGAAGTTGTTGAACGCCTTCTGGCCCCATTTCAGGAAAACGTAACGCTCCATATTGCGTTCGTATTCGCGGTCAACGTTGGCCTGAAACGCGCGCGGCGTGCCGAATTCGTCGATCATCACCGAATGGTCGATGACCAGATCAACCGGAACCAAGGGGTTGATCCGGGCAGCTGATCCGTGCAGGCCCAGAATGCCGTCGCGCATGGCGGCAAGGTCAACCACGGCGGGCACGCCGGTGAAATCCTGCATCAGCACGCGGGCCGGGCGGTAGGCAATCTCTCGCGGGTTTTTGCCGCCAAGGGTTGCCCATTCGGCAAAGGCCTTGATGTCATCCACGGTGACGGTCTTGCCGTCTTCAAACCGCAGCATGTTTTCAAGCACCACCTTCAAGGCGGCGGGCAGTTTTGAAAAGTCGCCAAGCCCGGCGGCCTGTGCGGCGGGGATCGAGTAATACGCGATATTGGACCCGCCAGCCGAAAGGGTGGTGCGGGTCTTTGCGCTGTCATGTCCGACGGTCACGGTCATCTTGGCCTCCTGAAGGTCGCTGAATGCCTTTTGCCGCAGGTTGGCAAAGCGGGCAAGGAATCAATCGGGTATGCGGTATTGTATGCAATGGTATGCCGAAAATCCACAACATTACGGCCTTATCCTCCCAAGAAGGTGATACAAGTTAGCGACACACTCGCAAAACCTTGATTGGCCTCAACCCCGGCATCTGGCTACTGATGAAGCATCATAGGGGATGTGATGTCATGAAACTTCAAGTTGTCAGTGCCTTGGTTGGCGTGTTGGCGGCGGGGGCCAGTCCGGTTCTGGCGGACAGCACTGCAACCGCCTCCGGCACGGTTGTGGAACTGTACACGTCGCAAGGGTGTTCGTCGTGCCCACCGGCAGATGCCTACCTTGCCAAGCTTGCGGCGGAGCCGGGCGTCATAGCGCTGGCGCTGCATGTCGATTATTGGGATTATATTGGCTGGACTGACAAGTTCAGCAACCCGCAATACACCCAGCGGCAACGCGCTTATGCCCATGCGGCGTCGTCCAACACGATCTACACGCCGCAGATGATTGTCGGCGGCGTTGATCTGGTCGAGGGCAATGACCCCGCCGTGGTCGAGGCTGCCATTCGCCGCCATCAGACCACCTCGCCGATGGTGGCGCTGCAACTGATGCACAAGGGCGACAAGGTGACGATCGCAGCTCAGGCCAACGCAAAGCTGGATGCGCCCTTGCAGGTGCAACTGGTGCGCTATCACCCGACGCAACGGGTCGAAATCACCCGGGGCGAAAATGCCGGGCGGACGTTGGATTATGCCAATGTGGTGACCTCGTGGTCGGTTGTCGGCCAATGGGACGGCAAAAGCGATCTGTACATGACCGCCCCGGCGGCAGGGCAGGATGTGGTTGTCGTGATCCTGCAGTCGGAAGGGCCGGGCCAGATCATGGCGGCCGCACAGGTCAAGTAAACCGCTTTCGGGCGCGGGAGTGTCGGGGTTGAACGCCCGGCCTTCGGGCCCGGAATTTGGGTTGGAGGATTCAGATCATCGGCTTCCAACGCCGATGTATCCAGAACCACTGCTCGGGGCGGGCGCGCACCTGTGCTGCCAGACTGTCGTTCAGCGCCTGTGTCATCGTGACCGGGTCGGAATGCGGGATGGGCGGTTCGATCAGCAGATCAAAATGAAAGCCGTCTGGTTTGCGGATACCGTAGACCGGCACCAGCAGGCAGTTGTATTTCAGCGCGAGTTCCGCCGCCGACAGGGCGGTCATCGCCTTATGTCCCATGAAATCAAGGCTCGCGCCCTTTTTCATGTGCTGATCAATCAAGATGCCCAGCATGCCGCCACCACGCAGATGCGCGACCAGATCGACAAGGCCACGGCGGCCTCTGGCAAACAACGGCTCTGATATGGCGCGGATGGTGGCTGCGAAATGGCGGTCGAAATAGGGGTTGCGCTGCGGGCGGTACAGCGCTGCCACCGGTTTGCCTTGGGACGCCATAACCGCCCGCACAAGGTCATGGTTGCCAAAATGGCCCGACACGAAGATGACGCCGCGCCCTTGCGCCTGCGCCTCAAGCACCGGCCCCAGACCCGCGCCAAGGATGGGGGTATCTGCAACCAGTGCCTTGAACGCCTCGGGGGCGTAGATCTCTGCCAGCGTGCGCCCGACATTGTCGCAGACCGCACACGTGATCTGACTGACACGTTCGGGCGGCAAGTCGGGCCAGATCAGTGCCAGATTTTCATGCACCCGCGCCTTGTAGCCCGCAAGTGGCGCCACCAGAACGCGCATGACCCAGCCGCCGAACGGAATGCCCCAGCGGTAGGGCAGGGCGCGCAGCAAGGCGATCACGGCCATCACACCCAGATTCTGCGCCCTGAAGCCCAGATCCGTCAGGGTGTCTTTCAAGGGCGCGGCGGTGTTTGGGTCAGACTTGCGGGCCAATGTGCCTATGCCAAAAGCGCGGATGCGCCGGCCCTTTCCTGACGCCAGACATAAAGCCCGGCAAGCGCGATCACAAGCGCACCCAGCAGGGTGAACCGGTCCGGCCAGACCGAATAGGCCGCAATCGACCAGAAGATCGCAAATACCATATCCAGATAGCCAAACGGCGCCAGAACCGCCGCCTCGGTCATCGAATAGGCGCGGATGGTCAGCAGTTGCGCCGTCGCCCCCAAACCCCCGATCAGCGCAAACAACGGCACATCGCCCAAGGCGACCGGCGTCCAGTGAAACGGCAGTATGGCCGAGGTGATCACCGACCCCAACAGGCTTGCGTAAAACATCGACGCCCACGGGCTTTCCTGCGCGCCGACCAACCGGGTCAACAGCATGTTGGCCGCATAAAAGAACGCGCAGGCAAGGGGCAGAAAGGCCGCTGTCGTGAACACGCCCATGCCCGGACGTGTGATGATCAGCGCGCCGATCATCGCAGCCCCCACGCCGACCAGCCGCGCTTTGCCAAGCTTTTCGCCCAAAAACAGCGCAGCCCCCAACGTGATCAACACCGGGTTGATGTCGGCGAGTGCGGTTGCCTCTGCCAGACCAATCGAATTCAGCGCCACAAAGAACAGAACCGTCGTGCCGAGTTGCGTGACCGACCGTAGCAGATGCCAGCCCGGAAAGCGGGTCTTTACCGAGCGAACCAGCCGTGGCCCAAGATAGATCAGCACAAACAAAAGTTGGCCGACATTGCGCGCCCAAACGACTTCTATCGCGGGGTAGGTGGCGACCAGATGCTTGGCCAACGCATCCATCGCGGTAAAGGCAAAGAT
This sequence comes from Rhodobacterales bacterium, assembly GCA_038231775.1. GTDB lineage: Bacteria > Pseudomonadota > Alphaproteobacteria > Rhodobacterales > Rhodobacteraceae > Stagnihabitans. The sequence goes on from JBBRKS010000076.1 coordinate 12,688, forward strand.
GCCGATGGCCAGAAAGCCAATGCCCCGGCGGGGGGACGGAGGGGCGGTCTGGGTCACGGAACAGTCCTTGGATCAGCGGCGCGGATGGCCCCTTGCTAGGGGGCGCTGGCGGGCAGGGCAAGGGGTAGGTTTGTCTATCCGGTGGTCAGGATTTTGATGAGCGGCGGGTTTTGGGCGATCCTTTCGCGGTGCTGTGGCAGACAAGGCGCGGGCGGGCCATAACAGCAAGGGCCGTGTTGCGGGTGGTCTTTCTTGGGTCGGGCCGAAATGCGACGTTGTTCCATCGGGTCGAAACAGGCGTCTGGAGCCGTTACTACGTGGGGTCTTCTCAGTGATCGTTGCGCACAAATGGCGTGCCGTCCTTATAGGTGCGCCCCTAGTCTTCCGGTTGGACCAGCGTGATCTCTCCACTCCCCTCCAGTTGGCGGATCGCCATGACGATGGTGCCCATCGCCTCTTCGGCATCCTTGTCCTTGATCTTGCCGCGTGCGGCCACTTCTTCGCGCAAGGTCTGGGTCATGCGCTGCGACAGGTTGACCAGGATATGTTCAGCCGAGGGTTCCAGTTCGGGATTGGCGACCGCATAGGTCAGGGCGGTGACCAAGGCGGACTGATCGACGATCCGGATCACCTTGGGCACATCGCGGGCCGCAAGCTTGCCCCTGATATGTTCAAAGGTGAAGATGTTCTTCTTGACGATCTGGGCAAAGTCGAAATCCGTCTCAACCAGACTTTTGAGGACATCATCGCGGGTAAAGGCGGCGGCGATGTTCAGGATGGCACCAACCCGTTCGCCGGGGCCGACGTCAAACGCTTTTTGCGGCTGGCTGTCCAGTTGGGCGGCCAGCGACATCCCTATGCGGCGCACTGTATCAGGATCGACATTGCCGGTAAGTGAGACTGCATAGGCCACCTGCCGCGCCCGTTCGCCGGGCATTTTGGACAGAAGCGCAGCCGCCCGCGCCACAGGCAACTTGGACAGAACGACAGCGCACACTTCGATGCTTTCTTCGTCCAGCACGGGCATGATGCGGTCCAGCGACAGGGCGTTGATCCGCTCCCACGGGTCAACCGAGGAATTTCCACCCGACAGCCTGCGCAAGCGGTTCGAGGCGCTGGCCGACAGATGGCCGTCCATGATCGACAAAGCCCCCTCAAGCCCGCCGGGAAACGACAGGCCGACCCCGTCCAGTTCGGTCAGGAATTCATCCACCACGTTGCGCAGCGTGACCCGCGACACACGCCGCATCTGGCCCATCTGTTGGGTCAGTGCGGTCTGCATCTCTTCCGGCAGAGAGGTCAGCTTGATTGGTGCCCCCTCAGCCAGCAAAAGCCGCACGATGATTGCGGCCTTTTCCCGAGGACGGATGGCTGGCAGCTTGTCGTGCGGCAGGGACGGGGCCAGAAAGGCGTCCGGGTTGGTCAGACTGGCCAGCATTGCAGGATTGAACGCCATCTCGCCTCCGATTCTTCAGATGCGGTCAGGTTGGCATTGGCGGGGTTAAGTCCGGGTGAAGATGTGCGGGGGCAGCAGGGGTTTCATAACCCGGCACCCAATGCCAGAAGCGGCGATTTCACACCCCCGCACCCCCGTGGGATATTTATGGACCAATGAATAGAATAAGGGCGCGGGCCGTTTCCGGCAGGGGCGGGGTTTGGGTGGCAAAGGCGGTGGGTCCGCGCGAGTTGCACTTTCCCTTTCATTCAGGTCCAAATACTCCGGGGGGTGCGGGGGGCTGGCCCCCCGCTTTGCGTCAGCCGCCGAACACGCGCTTGAAGATCGTATCGACGTGTTTGGTGTGGTAACCAAGGTCGAATTTCTCTTCGATCTGGGCCGGAGTCAGGGCGGCGGTGACTTCGGGGTCGGCCAGCAGTTCGGTCTTGAAATCGGCCCCATGGTCCCAGACCTTCATCGCGTTCCTTTGGACCAGACGGTAGCTGTCTTCACGTGAAACGCCGGCCTGGGTCAACGCCAGCAAGACGCGCTGCGACATCACAAGGCCCTTGAATTTGTTCATGTTTCTCAGCATGTTTTCCGGATAGATCACCAGCTTTTCAATCACCCCAGCCAGCCGGTGCAGCGCAAAATCCAACGTGATCGTGGTGTCCGGACCGATCGCGCGTTCGACTGAGGAATGTGAGATATCGCGTTCGTGCCAGAGGGCCACATTCTCCAGTGCCGGGGTTACGGCCATGCGCACAAGGCGGGCAAGGCCGGTCAGGTTTTCGGTCAGGATCGGGTTGCGTTTGTGGGGCATCGCACTCGACCCCTTCTGGCCGGGGGAAAAGAACTCCTCCGCCTCAAGCACTTCGGTGCGCTGCATGTGGCGCAGTTCGGTTGCGACGTTTTCGATGCTTGACGCGATGACGCCAAGGGTCGCGAAATACATGGCATGGCGGTCGCGCGGGATCACCTGGGTCGAGATCGGCTCGGGTGTCAGGCCCATCATGGCGCAGACGTGGTCCTCGACACTCGGGTCGATGTTGGCGAAGGTGCCGACAGCACCACTGATCGCCCCTGTGGCCACCTCGGCCCGTGCGTTCAGCAGGCGGGCGCGGTTTCGGGTCATTTCGGCGTAAAAGCGCGCGAAGGTCAGGCCCATCGTGGTTGGTTCAGCATGGATGCCGTGGCTGCGCCCGATCCGCACAGTGTCCTTGTGTTCAAAGGCGCGGGTTTTCAGGGCGGCCAGCACGCGGTCAAGGGCCACCAGCAGCAGGTCGGCGGCGCGGCACAACTGGATGTTGAAGGTGGTGTCCAGCACGTCAGACGAGGTCATGCCCTGATGGACAAAGCGCGCCTCATCCGCACCGATAATTTCGCCCAGATGGGTCAGGAAAGCGATGACGTCGTGTTTGGTGACCGCCTCTATCTCGTCAATCCGTGCCACATCAAAGGTCGCATCCTTGGCCTTCCAGACCGCTTCGGCATTGGTTTTGGGGATGGTGCCGTTGGCGGCCATCGCGTCGCAGGCATGGGCTTCGATCTGGAACCAGATGTTGAACCGGGTTTCAGGCGACCAGATGGCAACCATGTCGGGTCGGGAATAGCGCGGGATCATCGGGACGGCCTTTCAGGTGCGGATTGCGGCAGGTTTAGTGCGCAGTCTGCTTGGGTGCAAGGCAGGCGATAACCTTGGCGTTTTGAGATATGTTAGGTCGGGGGATACCCCGACTCTGCGGCGTCACCATCGGGGTGTTATGCGGGGCCAGACAGATTGGTGCAAATGGCAAAGATATTCATGCGGTGGATGGTCGTCTTTATACTGACGGCGACCCCGGTTTGGGCAGATGATGCGGGGGTTGCGACGGCCCTGACCGGCAAGGTGCTGACCTATGACGACGGCACCTCACAAAGTTTTGCCGCTGACGGCGAGACGATCTTTTTCGCCACCGACGGCAAGCAAAGCATCGGGCATTGGCGGGTGCAGGCGGGGCAGTATTGCTCTGTCTGGCCGCCATCCGACACTTGGGCTTGTTATGAGGTGAAAGTGGCCGGAGCAGAGGTTGACTTTGTCGCTGCAGATGGCAGCATTTCCAAAGGTCAGACGCGTAACTGATGGTGGCACCGGCTTTGAAGGGGGAATTTCGATGGACGTGATCCAGGGACGTGAGGTGACGATCACCTTTGACGGCAGCCGCTGCATCCATTCGCGCAATTGCGTGCTGAGCCATCCAGAGGTGTTCGTGCCCAATGTGAAGGGAGAGTGGATATTTCCCGATGCGGCGCGGGCGGATCAGGTGCTGGCCTTGGGCGTCAATTGCCCGTCTGGTGCCATTCGGGTGACGCGCAATGACGGCGCAACCTCGGATGAACCGCCAATGGTCAATCTGGTGCGGTTGCGCGAGAACGGGCCGTTGGGGTTTGAGGCCCCGCTGCTGGTGCGCGGCGTGGCGGAACCGACCCCGAAGGCGACCTTGTGCCGCTGTGGCGCCTCGGCCAACAAGCCCTATTGCGACGGCAGCCACGTGGCGGCGGGGTTTGTCGCCCCGGGTGAGGTGGCGGTGAAGCCGTCCGAAGCCTTGGGTGCGCGCAATGGGGCTGTGGATGTAACACCCCTGCCGAACGGGCCGCTGAAAGTTGTGGGCAATCTTGAGGTTATCTCTGGCACCGGGCACACGGTCAACCGGGTGACCCAAGCGTTTCTGTGCCGCTGCGGGCAGTCCAAGAACAAACCCTATTGTGACGGTAGCCATACGGCGGCGGGGTTTGTGGCACCGTAACAGTCAAGCGGGATGGGCAATCATGTCCATCCCGCTTTGTCAGCCCAGCAGGGCCGCGTCGAACGGGTACTTCGTCAGATTCTCAAACCCCGTCTCGGTGATCAGCACCTGATCTTCCAGCTTGATCGAGAAATCGCCCCCCTCGGGCGACACCAACGCCTCGACACACAAGGTCATGCCGGGTTCAAGGACGTGGTCGAACGACCCTTCGACCCAGCCGTCCGGGTAAGGCACATAGGGCCATTCATCGCACAGGCCGACGCCGTGCATCTTGCACGAATATTTGCCCTTCCAGTACTGGCTGTCCAACTGGTGCCCGGTATGCACGATATCGCGGATGCGGGCACCGGGTTTCAGCAGGTCCATGTTGACGCGGATATGGTCCATGGCGTGGTGCATCGTCGAGACCATCGCATTGGTCGGGCGTTTGTCGCCAACCCACCACGTGCGCGAGATGTCGATGCACATGCCGTAAGCACCTATCAAGTCGGTATCAAAGGCCACGATTTCATTGTTCTGCACGATCCTTGGCCCGCATTCCTGAAACCACGGATTGGTGCGCGGACCGGATGCCAGAAGCCGCGTCTCGATCCACTCACCACCGCGCTTGATGTTGCCTTTGTGCAGTTCGGCCCAGATCGCATCCTCGGACACGTTGCCCTGCGGGACGCCTTCGCGGGTGAACGCCTCCATCTCGGCCATCGCAGCCTCACAGGCGTGGTGGGCGCAGCGCATGGCAAGGATATCGTCAGGGCCTTTGATCGAACGGGCGCGTTCGGTGACCTCTTCGCCCTCCATCACCTCAAACCCGATGCGTTCAAGGGCACGCAGGCCTGCGACCATGATCTTGTCCACCGCAAGACGGCGGTTTGAACCGGCATGGGCGCGCATCACCTCATCGACCTGGGCTGCAAAGTTTTTCGCATCATTGGCCGAGGTGTCGCCGGTCACCGAATAGAAGAACGACGCACCAGAGCGCAGTTCCTTGACCAGCGGGTTGAAGGTCACCAGAAACGGCGAGTTCTTGTATTCCCACATCACCATATGGCCGTCGGCACAGATCAGGCAGGCGCGAAACGGGTTGTGAGAGTTCCAAAGCTGCATGTTGGTGGTGTCGGTGGCATAACGGATGTTCAGGGGGTCATACATCAGCACACCGCCATAGCCGCGCGCCACCACGGCATCGACCATCCGACGCCACCGGTAATGCCGCATCGCGGCAAGGTTCGGCGGCTGCAAGCCTGCCGCCTGCCATTCGCCAAACGCCAGTTGGGTCGGGCCAATCTCTATCCGGTCGTTGTCGTTCGGAGTACCGTCCGCCAAAGTCGCTCCACGGGTCGGGTCAATCTTGCGGGTGTCGGAATAGTGCTTCGTCATCGAACCCTCATCTGTTGCCCGCAGTCTGCCTTTGTCGGGAGTCTGGGCAAGCCCACGGCGGCGGCTTTGCCTGTGGCGACAGGGGGTGTCGGATTTGGCCTTGGGATGA
>JBBRKS010000077.1:0-18249 GCA_038231775.1 Rhodobacterales bacterium
ATATCCCGGGGGGGTCCAGGGGGGCAGCGCCCCCCGGCCTTGGTGGCCACAGGCCCTATATCGCCTTCTTGGCCAGACATTCTGCCATCACGCACAGCATTTCAAACATCAGACTGATCCCCAGCCACGCGGTCCCGCCCGCCTGATCGAACGGCGGTGACACCTCGACCAGATCAGCCCCCACCACATTCAACCCGCCCAAACCACACGCCACCTGCAATGCCTGCCATGAATTCGGCCCACCCACTTCCGGCGTTCCCGTACCCGGCGCAAAGGTCGGGTCGACGAAATCAATGTCATAGGTCACGTAAGTCTCACCCGTCCCTATGATCTCGCGCACTTCCGCCATCACATGATCGGCCCCGCGCGCGTGAAACTCGTCAACCGGAATGATGCGGATGCCGTTGGCCGCCGCATAATCCCAATCCTCGCGCCCATAGGCCGTGCCCCGTATCCCGATCAGCACATAGCGGGTCGGATCAATCAGCCCCTCTTCCATCGCCCGGCGGAACGGCGTGCCGTGGGTATAGCGCCCGGTGCCAAAATAGACGTCGTTCAGATCGGTATGGCTGTCGAACTGCACCAATCCCAGTTTCTGCCCAGCAGGCCGCCCCTTGCCCAAGGCCCGCAAGATCGGCAGCGTGCACAGATGGTCACCACCCCCGGTCAAAGGCAGAACCCCCGCCACCCGCAGCCGCGTGTAAAACGCCTCCATCCGCGCCAGTGAGTCCACAAGGTCCGCCGGGTTCGGTGCCACATCGCCCACATCGGCACAGTTGACCAATTCAAACGGGGCGACCCAGGTTGACCCGTTCTTGGCCCGGATCATCGTCGACAGATCGCGCAACTGGCGCGGCCCGTGACGTGCGCCCGGACGGTTGGTTGTGCCGCCATCCCAGGGTGCGCCGACCAGTGCAATCTGCACATCGCCAAAGCGCGGATGGTCGAAATCGACCAAGGGCAGCCGCATGAAGGTCGGCACCCCGGCGAATCGCGGCAAATCCATGCCGGACACCGGTTGAAAGAATGCATCGCCCGCCATCTGCCGGTCTGCCATCTGCTTGTCGTCCATGCCCGTGCCCCCATCTGCCCGCCCGCATCGCAGGCTTGCGTGGCAGTCAACCAGCCGCACCGCCCGCCTGCAGGCCCATGCGCGACACGTTCTGGCGCGAAACAGCCCCGCGCGCCAACCACCCCTTGACCGCAGCGCCCCTATCAGTCCTTATCCGGACAACCTCTTCAGGGACCGCACCGATGTTCAGCAAGACGACCGAACCGACCACCGCACCCGTGGCCTCCCGCCCGGCACCCAATTCCAACAAATCTGTCCTCGCGGCCGATCTTCGCATTACAGGCGAGGTGTCTTCGACCGGCACAATCGAGGTCTTGGGCGAGATAGAGGGCAACATCACCTCCAAAGGCCTGATCGTGGGCGCCGAGGGTCGGGTGAACGGCACCGTCTCTGCCGAAAACGTCGAGGTGCGCGGCAGGCTTGATGGCTCTATCGCCACCCACGGCTTTGCCCTGCGCGCCTCGGCCGTTGTGCAGGCAGACGTGCTGTACTCCACGCTGATGATCGAAAGCGGCGCGCAGATCGAAGGCAAGTTCACCCTGAACAAGGGCTAGGGCCACACCGTGACCCCCGCTGCCCGCCAATCTGCGCCAAATGATCCGACAGCGCAGGACTCGACAGCACTGAACTCCGCCGCCCCACCCCAAATCCTGCTGCGCGCAGATCAGGGTGCTGTTGCGGTTGTCGTCCTGAACACGCCCACAAAACTCAACGCGCTGTCCACCGCCATGCTACAGGCCCTCAGCGCCCAGCTTGACGCCATAGAACGCGACCCCGCCTTGCGCGTCGTTATCATCCGCGCAACGGGCAAAGCCTTCTGCGCCGGCCACGATTTGAAAGAGATTCAAGCCGCCCGCGCTGCCCCCGATGGTGGTGCTGCTGCCTTCACCACGCTGTTTGACCTCTGCTCGACAGTGATGCAGAAAATCGCCGCTTTGCCCAAACCGGTGATTGCGCAAGTTCAGGGCATCGCCACCGCCGCAGGCTGCCAACTCGCCGCCTCGTGTGATATGGTCACCGCAAGCGAGCACGCCCGCTTTGGCGTGAACGGCGTGAACATCGGCCTGTTCTGCTCGACCCCCATCGTCGCCTTGTCGCGCAAGATCCCGCCCTCCGCCGCCTTCGAACTCGCCGCCACCGGCGAATTCCTGACAGCGGCCCGCGCCCAAAGCCTTGGCCTCGTCAACCGCGTCACCGCGCCAGAGATGCTAGATGCCGAAACCATGGCCCTCGCCCAAACCCTCGCCCAAAAACTGCCCGCCGCCCTTGCGATCGGCAAAGCCGCCTTCGCCGCCCAAACCGCCCTGCCCTTGGCCGACGCTTACACCGCCGCAGGCAGCGCAATGGTCGCAAACCTGCTCGACACCGGCACCAACGTAGGCATCACCGCCTTCCTCGAAAAACGCCCACCCAGCTGGGCCTGACCCGTTCATTGGTCCACAAATATCCCACGGGGGTGCGGGGGTGTGAAACCCCCGCTTTTTGGCCACCTGCACAACGCCACATCCGACTCACCCCGCCAAATTCCCACGCCTTGTCAAAACCCATGCCACCGCCAGCGCCAGCGCCGAAAACCCCAGCAGACAGCCGTAAATCGCCCCGGCGCCAAACTGGTCCAGCAGATACGCCCCAAGCACCGGAGCCGCCGCCGTCGCCATGATGGGTGACACCGCCGCAGCCCCTGAAATCGCGCCAAACCCGCGCCGCCCCAGCACCTCGATGATCAGCATGGGGCGCATGATCGACATCAGACCTACCCCGGCCCCCTGCACCAGCACGACGGCAAACACCAGCATCGGGGCTGCGCCTGCCGCCCACAACAGGGCCGACGCACACACCACCATCACCAAAGAAACCCGCGTCGCCATCCGGTTTTCCACTTTGGCCCCGCCAAAGGCCAGAACCAGACGCCCCGCCAATTGGGCTGGACCCAGACAGGCCGCAGCCAAGGCCGCCATTTGCCGACTGACACCGCGTTCCTGAAACAAGGGCAGGATATAGGTCAGCAACATGCCATGGCTTAACCAGATCAGGGCGAACACCGTGGCGATGCCCCAGAACGCCGGACGCCGCACCGCCGCGCGCAACGCACCCCGGTTGTCCTCGACGCGGCGCACCACCTCTGGACCGGCCAACAGCCGCATCGCCCAGATGTTCAAGGGGATGGTGCCCAGCACGGTCAGGGCGGCAAAGACCAGATAGGCCCGCTGCCCGCCATACACCCGGCCCAGCCAATGGCCCAAGGGAAACGTCATCGTGCTGGACAACCCGGCGACCAGCGTGATCCGCGTGATCGCCATTCGCGCATGATCGCCCATCCGCCGGGTCAACAGGGCAAACACGCTTTCATACAGACAGCCCGACTGCGCCACCCCCAGAACGGCCCAGACCGCCCACCACTGCGCGCGGGTCTGCACAAAGGCGAGTGCCGCAACCCCCAAACCCGCCAGCACCGGCATGGCCACAACCATCACCCCACCACGGCCGCGGTCAATCACCCGACCGGTCAGCGGGGTCAAAGCCGCCATCACCAGATAAGACAGCGTCGGCCCCAAGGCGAGGTCGGCCTTGCTCCACCCCGTTTCGGCCTCAAGATCAGGCAACAGGGCCGGAAAGGCGTAAAACACCCCGGCATAGATCAAGAACAGGCCCAGCGCCAAAAGCCAGACCGCCAGACTTTCATTTCGGCTCACAACAAGTACAGCGCCCCGAACTTGGCTTCCAGATAGTCAAGCAGCGGTCCTTCCGACGGTTCAAACCCGCAGGCATGGGCAATCGTCTCACGCGGTGACCGCAAGCCGCCATGGCGCTGCAAATTCTCACGCAGCCATTCGACCGCCCCCGACGTCTCACCCTTGGCCAGATGCGCGTCCAGATCAGGCACCGCCGCATTCAGCGCCTGCCACAGACAACCTGCATAAACATTGCCCAGCGTGTAGGTCGGAAAATAGCCGAACAGCCCGACCGACCAATGCACATCCTGCAACATCCCGTGGCTTGGCCGGTCAACCTTCACCCCGAAATCCTTAAAGAACCGGTCATTCCAGGCAGACTCCAGATCGGCGGGCAACAGATCGCCGCTGACCAAAGCCCGCTCCAGATCAAAGCGCATCATGATATGCAGGTTATAGTGCACCTCATCAGACTCGGTCCGGATATACCCCGCCTGCACCCGGTTGACCGCCCGGTAAAACGCCTGCGCATCGGGCAGGGTCACGTCAAACCGGTCCTTCATCTCACCGTACAGATAGCTGGTGAACCCCCTGCCCCGGCCAATCTGGTTTTCATAAATCCGGCTCTGGCTTTCATGCACCCCCATCGAGACCCCGCGCCCTAATGGAGAAAGTTTGTAATCCGGGTCAATGTTCAGCTCATAAGACGAATGGCCCACCTCGTGGATCGTCGAATAGATGCAGTTGAACGGCTCTGTCTCGACCACCCGCGTGGTGATCCGGCTGTCAGAGGCCGACCCCGAACTGAACGGATGCACCGCCAGATCAATCCGCCCCCTGCTCCAGTCATAGCCAAAGGCACTCGCCAGATCGCGGGCCAAGCGCAACTGCGCCGCCTCGCCAAACCGCCCCGTCAAAGCCGCCGGTGCAGGCTTGCCCAAAACCGCCTCGCGCAGTGCGACCAACCTTGGCCGCATCCGATCAAACATCGCGCCAATGCTTTGCGCCGTAGCGCCGGGTTCGTAATCATCCAAGAGCGCGTCGTACAGATCGCCGCCCTGCGCCAGACACACCGCCTCTTCCCGCCTTAGCGCAATCACCTCGGCCAAAGTCGGCAGGAAATCGGAAACCCGGTCATTGGCCCGCGCCTCAGCCCAAACCCCTTGCGCCACCGACGTCACCTGCGCCAGCTTTTGCGCCAGATCGCCCGGCACCTTGGTCGCCCGCACATAGCTGCGCCGGATCAGCCGCAGTTGAGCCAAACCCTTGGCATCCTTCGGGTCAGCCGCATCCAGCCAATCGGCAATCCGCGGATCGGTACGACGCGAATGCATCACACCCTCCATCGCCGCCATCTCTTCGCCGCGCTGTTCGGCAGCGCCGCGTGGCATCATGGTTTCCTGATCCCAACCCAGCCGTTCGGCCACCAATCCCAACGCCTCGGTCTGGCGCTGAAACGCCATCAACTGGTCATATGCGTGATTGTTCGTCATGCCGTCCCCTCCCGGATTGATCCCTGGACCGGATAGGCCGACAAATGCCGCGCCCGGATCACAAGAACCCACAAGATCACGGCGCCAATCTGGTGCGTGATCGCCATATGCAACTGCGCCGCCGACAGCGCGGTCCAGATGCCAAGGCACACCTGCACCACCATCATCGCCATCAACATGTGAAACGCCAGTCTTGTCGCCTGATAGGCCGACTTTCGCCCGCGCAGCCACGCCACGACCCCAAAGGCAAACAGCAGATAGGCCGACATCCGGTGCACAAACTGCACCAGCCCGGCATTCTGCAACAACGGCCCGACCAACCCGCCATCGGGGAAAAACGCCCCGTTCATATCCGGCCATGTCGGATAATTCCGGCCCGCATCAATCCCGGCGACAAGCGCCCCCAGAACCACCTGCAAGAACAGAAAATGCATCACCCCGGTCGAAAGCCCGTACAGCTTGCGCTCCCCGTTGCGCCGCGCCGTCAACAGGTCGATCTCACTCCGCCCCAGCAAGAACACCCACCACGCCACAAACCCGTAGATGATGAACGCCCCGCCCAGATGCACCGCCAAAGCATATGACGCGACAGAGGTCATGGTCCCCTGCAGCCCCGAATGCACCATCCACCAGCCAATCGCCCCCTGAATGCCGATCAGCAGACCCAACAGCCAGAACCGCTGGCTCCACCCCGCAGGCACCTTGCGAAACAAGGTGAACAGCCCAAAGCCAATCGCCCACACCAGCCCGATCGCGCGGCCCAACTCTCGGTGGCCCCATTCCCACCAGTAAATCTGCTTGAACGCATCCAGCGTCATCGAGGCATTCATGATCTTGCCTTGGGGCGAGGCCTGATATTTGGCAAACTCCTGCCCCCAGACCGCATCCGACATCGGCGGCAAGGCTCCCATCACCGGGTTCCATTCCGTGATCGACAGCCCACTGTCGGTGAGCCGGGTCAGCCCGCCCACCGCAATCATCACCGCAATCATCAGGAAAATCAGCATCAGCCACAGACGAATGGCCGCCCGCCCGCCCTGCGCAGGGGCAGCAATCATCCCCCCCACCGGCACAGCAGGCCCTTTACCGCCAACCTCTTCAAAAATACTGCGTTTCCCAGCCATGGCCCACCTCGTCTTTGCCCGCGAACCTAGCCCTCCCCAAACCCCGCTTCAAGGGCCACAAAGTCACACGGGCGTGGCAGGACGGCGGGTGCAAAACTGACACACGGTGATTGCCGCAGCCTTCTTTCATCACTTCCCAAATTCCACTCAGTCAGGCTCTGGTGCCTGAGCCTGCCCCATCCGGTCCCAAGCGTCTTTGAACTCCGGCGACGTGTAGAATTTCCAAGGCAGCCAGTAGGCGACTTTACCGCTCTTGTTGCTGTACTCGACCGCATGTTTCTTGACCTCGCCCAGGCCCACGACATACGAGGTGGGGCTTTCAGAATTTGGTCGCATCGTAATAACCCACCAATCCGATTTCAATTTGTCCGGTCAGGTTCCAAGCGGCAGCGGAGTGGGTCCCGAAAGTGCTTTTGACTGAATGGATAAAATGCGGGTTTCGTCATCGTTAACGGCATAGAGGTCTGATCCTCGCGCATTGCGAACAGTAAGGATGACATGCCAACCGCGACAGGAAAGCTGCCACGCGACATGGAAAAGACCGCTATTGCCCGTAAGTTGGTGTTTTACGCTTGCCATGCGACCTGTCTGAGGAAATGAATTCCGGCCCATTCCTTCACCAAAACTGACTCAAAGTCATTCAAATATCTGCCGCAGAGTGCGCTTCATCGCACCGCCCTCGGGAAATCAAACCTTAACAAAACCTTAACAAAATTCGCAAAACCCAACAATCCCCGATACTTACCCACCATAACACGCGTGTTATCCCGCCAATATCACACTACTTCCCAAGGTTTTTCATCCGGTACGCGATCTGGCGCAGCATCCCGTGAAAGGTCTGAACCTCGGCCCGGGTCAGGCCCAGCCTCGACCACATGTTGCGCAAATTCCGCTTCATCATCGGGGCCTTGGTGTCGGGAAAAAAGAAGCCAGCCTCGCCCAGATCTTCCTCAAAATGCGCGGCCAGCCGGTCAATCTCACCGGCCGAGGCGAACTCTGCCCCCGCCATTTCCATCACCACCGGGGCCACCTCAACCGTCTGCCGCCGCCATTCATAGGCCAGCAACAGCACACATTGGGCCAGATTCAGGCTGAAAAACTCGGGGTTGACCGGCACCGTTACAATCGCATTGGCCCGGATGATATCGTCATTCTCTAGCCCCGCCCGCTCCGGTCCGAACAGGATGGCGACCTTTTTGCCAGCCGCCGTCATGGCCCGCACCACCTCCATCGCCGCCTCGGGCGTATAAACCGGCTTGGTCAGCTCGCGCCCCCGCGCCGTGGTGGCCAGAACGAAATCACAATCGGCCAGCGCTGCATCAAGGTCGCCAAACAGCCCCGCATTGTCCAGCACCCGCCCCGCGCCCGAGGCCATCGCGACCGCCTTAGGGTTGGGCCAGCCATCGCGCGGATCAACCACCCGCATCCGTTCAAGGCCAAAGTTCAGCATGGCCCGGGCAGCGCCGCCTATATTCTCGCCCATCTGCGGGCGGACCAGAACGAAAACGGGGGGGATCATGGTAAGGCCTATCGTTGGACCCTGCTGCAGATACGCCAGCCCTTCCCCCCTGACAAGGCGCGGACTTTAGGCTACAGCGGCGGGATAACGCTAAGGAGCCGCCCCATGGCCACTCAGGACCGCCCGCAGATCACCCTCATCACCCCGCCGGTGTTTGATCTGGAAACCTTCCCCGCAGCTTTGGCCCGCGTGATGGATGGGGTTGAAATCGCCTGCCTGCGCCTTGCCCTCGCCACCAAAGACGCCGACGACATTGGCCGGGCCGCCGATGCCTGCCGGGTCATCGCCCACGCCCGCGACGTGGCCATCGTGATCGAAAACCACGTCCTGTTCGTCGAACGCCACGGGCTTGACGGCATCCACCTGACCGACGGCGCCCGCGCGATCCGGACCTTGCGCAAAGACCTTGGCCCCGACGCCATCATCGGCAGCTATTGCGGCATCTCGCGCCACGAAGGCATGACAGCGGGTGAGGTCGGGGCCGATTACGTCGCCTTCGGCCCTGTGGGAGAGGCTGGCCTTGGCCTTGGCACCCAGGCCCCGCACGACCTGTTCGAATGGTGGTCCCAGATGATCGAGGTTCCTGTTATCGCCGAAGGTGCACTGACCCCCGATCTGGTCGAAACCTTCGCCCCAGTCACCGACTTTTTCGCTGTGGGGCCAGAGATTTGGGGTGCCGCCGACCCGCTGGCGGCGCTGAAAGCCCTGCTGGGTCCGATCCTGTAACACCCGCACAGTCAACGCCGGACCCGCGCAAACCGATTCGCCACTCTTGGTTAATGGCTTTCTGTCTTCCCGCGCGTAAAGACGGAATGAAGACTGAAAGAAGACGGAATGAAGACAGGCCAGTTCACGATATCAATGCCGGTTAATCCAGCGCCCGCAAAGGCTTGCGCGGCAAAGCTCACGTAATCAGCTGCCATGGGCGTGACGGGTGCGGATCACCTCTTCGCAATGGGCAGACAGCGTTTTGCGGTCGGCGAAGGCGGCGACCGGCACGGGCGGGTGATAGATCACCTCGACCCTGCCGGGGCGGGCATCGGCCAACACCATCAGCAGATGAGGCGCAAAGCTCATGTCGCCCCACCAGCCATAATGGCGCGGGTCGGTCCCTTTTGGGGCATGATAGATCACCGTCACCGGCTGTATCTGCAACGGCACCGGGACCTTTGCACTGAAGAACGCCGCAAACAGGGTGGATTTGAACGGCAAGACCCGCAAGCCGTCGGTGCTGGTGCCTTCGGGAAAGAACAAAAGCTGATGACCGGCCGCCAGCCGCGCCTCAAACATCACTTGCTGGCGCTTGGCCTCGGCCCCTTTGCGGGCGATGAAAACGGTTCCGGTGGCGCGGGCCAGCCAGCCGATGCCAGCCCAACCCTCCACCTCGGACTTGGCCACGAAATAGACCCGCGCCGCCGCGTTCAGGGTAAAAATATCCAGCCAGGATGAATGGTTAGCGACCATCGCCCCGGGCGCGGTCAAAGGCACCCCCCGCACCGAATAGCCGATGCGCAGGATGACCAGCGCGGCCCGGCAGACATATTGCGTGATATACGGCGTCCAGGGTCGGCTGACGCAGTACAGTGGCCGTTCGACCAGACGCAGGATCAGCAGCAGCACAAGCCCGCCATAGGTCAGAATGGCCAGCAGTCCACCGCGCCAGATCACCCGCAGCCAACCGACCGGCGCAATCGGCGGCGGGGTATAGGGAACCCTGCTCCACTCGGTCATCCGTCGCGGCCCTGTTTGCGGGTGTAATAGTCGCGGTGCTTGCCGCTCATCTGGGCGGTGTCCATCACCAGACAAACGTCTACCGTGTTGAAATCATGGTCAATCCACGCACCATCCGAGACAAAACCGCCCAAGCGCAGGTAGGCCTTCATCAACGCCGGTGTCCCCGCCATGGCGGCAACCCGGTTCAGGTCACCCTGTGGCAGCAAATCCATCCGCTGGGCATGGGCAGACCGTGGCGTCACGCGCAAAGCCTCTGGGGCGCGGTTGTGATGGTGCAGCCATGCCAAGGGTTGCGCCAAAGCCGCGACATCCGTGCCGTGAAACGAGGCGGCACCAAACAGAACCTCAATCCCGCGTTCCAGCACGTATTCCGCCAGACCGTTCCACAACAGGAACATCGCAGCCCCGCCGCGCATATCGGGATGCACACAGGATCGCCCCAGTTCCAGAAGCCGTCGCCCACTGGATTTAAGCGTGGTCAGATCAAACTCGGTTTCCGAATAATAGCGCCCCGCAGCGGCAAAACGCTCGGGCGGCAGCAGCCGGTAGACGCCCACCACATGCGACAGGGTTTGCGGATCACGCCGGGCATCAATCAACAGCAGATGGTCGAAAAACGGGTCGAATTCATCAACTTCCAGCCGGTTTTCGTGATCCACCAGCGGGCCGGTCGCCCCCAGTTCGTCGATGAACACCTGATAGCGCAGCCGCTGGGCCGCACGCAGATCGCGGTCGTCCTCGGCCAGTCGCAGGGTCAGGGCAGAGGCGTCAATCGTCATCAGGGGGGCACTTGTTTTGAAGGAAAGGGTTGTTTGACCTGCCATGCGGGTCAAATGTCTCGGTCTTACGACAGTTTCATGTCATGGTGAGGGGCCGGAGCTGAAATCCACGATCAGATCAATCTGCCGGGTGTCCAGAACAACCTTTCCTCTATGCTCAAAGTTAACGGTGCATTTACCATTGATGAGCGATTGTACCTGACCAAGCCCCCAATCGACCTCGGTGGGATGCCGTACCAGCATTCCAGGCTCCAGAAACGACTGCATCAAAGACTCCGCGAAAGGATTACCATGGCAGACAGATCAGACCTTGCGGCCCTGTTGGGGTCGCGCATCTGCCATGACCTTATCAGCCCGATTGGCGCCATCGGCAATGGGTTGGAGCTTTTGATGATGGAGGCTGGGACGGGTGGCCCGGAAATGGCGCTGATCTCGGAAAGTGTCGGCCACGCCAATGCCCGCATCCGGTTCTTTCGGGTCGCTTTTGGTGCGACAGCCGCAGAGCAGCGTCTGGGCCGGAACGAGGTGGCCAGCATCATCTCTGACATGACGCGCGGCGGGCGTCTGTCGATTGACTGGCAGTCCGGTGCTGACCTGTCGCGGGCCGAGGTCAAGGTCGCGTTCCTTTTGCTGATGTGTTTGGAAAGTGCGATGGCTTACGGCGGCAAGATCACTGTGCAGGTCGATGGCGGCCGGTGGCAGATTGCCGGAGAGGCGGCCAAGTTGCGGATCGACCCGACCCTGTGGGAGATGCTTGCCGACCCGACCGCCGACCCTGAAATCACGCCAGCCGTTGTGCACTTTCCCTTGGCTGCCGAGGAAATCACCCGCAGGCAATATCGCCTGACCGCAGAACTGAACACCACGTCGATCAAGCTTAGCTTCTGATCGTTTTGGCCTATTGCCCTCAATGCCTTATAACTGCCCAACTATCTGGGGCACCTACGCGCAGCTATCACTGGTTATCTCCGGAGAATCGGAATGCGTCTGCGCCTTTGCCTAGACTTTGATGGTTCCATCCCGGGTCAACGGCTTGCGACTGCACAAATGCCCCAAAAAGCCACACGCGCAGCTTTCAGTGCCTTTAACAGCAACCACGGGCCCTGACTTATGGCCTGATCGTCCCGTCCCCGGTCACCAGATACTTGAAGCTGCACAGTTGCTCCGCCCCCACCGGGCCGCGCGCGTGCAGCTTTCCGGTGGCGATGCCGATCTCGCCGCCCATGCCAAACTCACCGCCATCGGCGAACTGGGTCGATGCGTTGCGCATCAGGATCGCCGAATCCAGCCGCTGAAAGAACTTTGCCGCCGTCTCGTCATTCTCTGTCAGGATGCTTTCGGTGTGGCTGGAGCCGTATTTGCGGATATGGGCAATCGCCTCATCCACCCCGTCAACCAGTTTGGCCGCGATGATCATATCCAGAAACTCACGTCCGAAATCGTCCGGGGCGGCCTGAACGGTGCCCGGAATCTTCAGAAGTTCACCCTCAGTGCGGACCTGAACCCCGGCTTTCAAAAGGTCCTCGATCAGGACAGCACCGTGTTTGGTGTAGAATTTCCAATCAATCAGCAGGGTTTCCGCTGCCCCGCAGACCCCGGTGCGCCGCGTCTTGGCGTTCACCACGACGCGGCGGGCCTTTTCCAGATCGGCGTCGCGGTCGGCGTAGACGTGGCAAATCCCTTCCAGATGGGCAAAGACCGGCACCCGCGCTTCACGCTGCACCAGACCGACCAGCCCTTTGCCACCACGCGGCACGATGACGTCGATGTAGTCCGTCGCGCGCAGCATGGCGGACACCATTTCACGGTCCCGCGTGGGAACCAGTTGGATCGCGGCCTCTGGCAGATGCGCCTCACGCAGGCCGCGCACCATGCAGTCGTGAATGGCGGTTGACGCATGAAAGCTTTCCGACCCGCCGCGCAGGATCACCGCATTGCCCGCCTTCAGGCACAACGCCCCGGCGTCCGCCGTCACATTGGGGCGGCTTTCGTAGATCACGCCAACGACGCCCAAGGGGGTAGAGACGCGTTGAATGTGCAAGCCATTCGGTCTGTCCCACTCGGCCAGAACCCGCCCGACCGGATCGCGCTGTTCAGCCACGGCGCGCAAGGCGTCCACAATGCCGCGCAGGCGGTGGTCGTCCAGACGCAGGCGGTCCATCATGGCGGGACTTAGGCCCTTGGCTTCGCCGTAGGCCATATCCTCGCAGTTCGCGTCCAGAATGGTGTCGCGCCCCTCCCAGACAAAGTGCGCGGCACTGACGAGGGCGGCATATTTGCGTTCCTGGCTGGCATAGGCGAGTTCAGCCGCTGCCGCCCGTGCCTTGCGGCCCATGTCGTCCATCAGGTCCGAGAACTGCCCGTCCATCACATTCGCCTTTCAAATCACCATGTCGTCGCGGTGCACCAAAGCGGCGCGGCCCTGATAGCCAAGGATCGCCTCGATCTCACCCGACCGGTGGCCCGCAATCGCCTTGGCCTCAACCGCCGTATAGCGCACCAGACCCTTGCCCAGAATATCCCCCTCGGGGGAGACAATCGCCACCGGATCGCCCCGGCCAAAATTGCCGGTCACCGCTGTAACACCCGCTGGCAAAAGACTTTTGCCTTGGGTCATCGCCTTGACGGCCCCGGCATCCAGCCGCAATTCGCCCCGGGGTTTCATCGCGTTGATCCAGCGTTTGCGCGCCGCCTGCGGATCGGTATGGGCTACAAACCACGTCCGGTTTGCCCCGTTCGCCAAGGCCGTCAAAGGCCGCAGGACAGAGCCTTCCATGATCGCCATCGCACAGCCGCCCGCAACGGCGGTCTTGGCGGCCAGAAGCTTGGTCTTCATCCCGCCTTTCGACATGCCGGAAACCGGTTCACCTGCCATAGCCTCTATGGCCGGGGTGATCTTTTCGACCAGATCGAACCGCAGGGCTGAGGCGTCTTCCTTCGGGTTGGCCGAATAAAAGCCGTCGACATCCGACAACAGCACCAGCTGATCCGCCCCGACGGTCACCGCAATCTGTGCAGCCAGCCGGTCGTTGTCGCCAAAGCGGATTTCGTCGGTGGCCACGGTGTCATTCTCGTTCACGATGGGCACAACACCCAGACCCAGCAAAGTCTCCATCGTGGCGCGGGAATTCAGATAGCGGCGGCGATCCTCGGTATCTTCCAGCGTCACCAGAATTTGCGCGGTGATGATGCCGTGCGGGGCCAGAACCTCTTCATAGGCCCGGGCAAGGCGGATCTGACCCACCGCCGCCGCGGCCTGAGACTGCTCCAGCGTCAAGGCACCGTCGCCGAGTCCAAGCACCTTGCGACCCAAGGCGATGGAGCCTGACGAGACGATCACCACATCGGCACCGCGCATCTTGGCCTCAACCACATCCAGCGCCAACGCCGAAAGCCAAGCCTGTTTCAGGCTCGTCTGACGATCCACCAGCAAGGCAGAGCCGATCTTGACGACCAGCCTGCGGGCAGACCTGATATCGGGCGCGGACAGATGGCTTAGGGCCGCCACGGCAGCACCTCTTCGGGTTTGGCATTGCCAGCTTTGATGCGGGCGTGAATCTCGCGCAGAACATCCTGCAGGCCACGGCCCGCGACACCAGAGATCACAAAAACCTCACCCCCACTGGCCTTTTCCAAGGCACGGCGGCGGTCGCTGATCTGCTTGGCATCCATCGCATCGACCTTGTTCAGCGCCAGAAGCCGGGGCTTGTCACCCAGCACTTCGGAATACGCCTCAAGTTCATGAACGATGGTACGGTAATCCTTGGTGATCGTAGACGACGTGCCGTCAACCAGATGCAGCAGCACTTTGCAGCGTTCGACGTGGGCCAGAAATTGCATCCCAAGGCCGCGCCCTTCTGAAGCACCTTCGATCAGGCCCGGGATATCGGCCATGACAAACTCTGCCCCGTCAATGCCGACAACGCCAAGGTTGGGCACCAAAGTGGTAAAGGGATAGTCGGCAATCTTGGGCCGGGCGTTGGAAACGGCGGCAAGGAAGGTTGACTTGCCAGCGTTGGGCAGGCCCAGCAATCCGGCATCGGCGATCAGCTTCAAGCGCAGCCAGATGGTGCGTTCCACGCCGTCTTGCCCCGGATTGGCGCGGGCAGGCGCGCGGTTGGTGGCCGACTTGAAGCGCAGGTTGCCCCATCCGCCATTGCCGCCCTCTGCCAGACAGACGCGCTGACCGACGCGGGTCAGGTCGGCCAGAACCGTCTCTTCATCCTCGTCCAGAATTTCGGTGCCCAACGGCACTTTCATCAGGATATCTTCGCCGGTCTTGCCGGTTTTCTGGCTGCCCATCCCGGGCTGGCCCGACTTGGCAAAGAAATGCTGTTGATAGCGATAGTCGATCAGGGTGTTCAGCCCTTCGACCGCCTCAACCCACACCGAACCGCCGTGCCCACCATCGCCGCCATCCGGGCCACCGTATTCCACATACTTGTCGCGCCGAAACGACACGCAGCCGCCCCCACCGCCGCCAGAGCGGATGAATACTTTGGTGAGGTCAAGGAATTTCATATCAGAACCGGGAATAAGGGACGCAACAGCCGATAGCCTCAAGAGTTCAAAGGTGCAAGGCTTGTGCTGCATGTCCGCGCGGTAACGCCTTTTGCATTTTGAACCGAAGGCGCGGTGAAGCCCCGGGTCGCCGTTGGTGCTAGCCCCCTTCAATTTCCATTGTCGGGGAATGCCGCCATCATTTGCGCCTTAAGACGGTGCCGCCTTTTGGGTTTCAAGTTCGCCAAGCGTGCAGTCGCGCACAGCCAAAACGCCGATTGAGCCGTTGTCTTTGCCCATCGCCTTAGGCAGAAAGATTGGGGAAATCTTTTGAAAGGACGTTACGTGTCGTCAATTCCTGTGTTCGAACCCTATGTCATGGGCACTCATAAACTGGCGAACCGGGTTGTGATGAACCCGATGACCCGGTGCCGCGCCGATGTGCAGGCGGTGCCAACCGCCATCATGGCAACCTATTACGGCCAGCGCGCCTCTGCCGGGTTGATCGTCACCGAAGGCACTGCCCCGTCGGCCAATGGTCGCGGTTATGCGAGACAACCGGGCCTGTGGACTGCAGCCCAGGTTGAAGGGTGGAAGCCCGTGACCGCCGCCGTGAAAGCCAAGGGCGGCACGATCTTTGCCCAAGTCATGCATACCGGCCGCGTCAGCCACAAGGCCAACATGACGGCCGAGGGTCGCATCATCGCCCCCAGCGCTGTGGCTTTGGTCGGTCAGATGTACACCGACTCGCTGGGCATGCAGGACTATCCGGTGCCCGAGGTGATGACGGCGCAAGACATCGTTGAGGCCAAGGCCGAGTTCGTCGCCGCCGCCAGGAATGCGATTGCCGCAGGGTTTGACGGGATCGAACTGCACGGCGCGAACGGCTATCTGCTGGAACAGTTCCTGAGCCCGCACACCAACCAGCGCACAGACAGCTACGGCGGATCAGTCGCGAACCGCATCCGCTTTGTCGTTGAAGTGGCGCAGGATGTGGTTGCGGCCATCGGTGGCGATCATGTCGGCATTCGGCTTTCGCCTTACGGCATGGCATCGGGCATGACCCCGTATCCGGAGGTGGACGAGACCTATCTGGCTTTGGCCAAGGCGCTTGGCGGTGCGGGGCTGGTCTATCTGCATGTGGCGAACCATGTCGCTATGGGCAACCCGCCGATCCCTGCGCCGTTCCTGAAAGCCCTGCACGCCGCGTGGCCGCGCACCTTCTTTCTTGGCGGCAGCTTTGATCTGGCTTCGGGTCAAGCGGCACTCGATGCGGGTGAGACTGATCTGATCGGTATTGGCCGGGCGTTCATCGCAAACCCGGACCTGATTGCCCGTCTGCAGAACGGCACGCCGCTGTCCGCACCGAACTCCGACAAGTTCTACACCCCGGGAGCAGAGGGCTATTCGGATTACGTGAACGCCTGAACCAACTTGAACCGATATGCCCCAAGGCAAGTCCTGGGGCATATTCTTAAGCAGTCAGCGCCTCGAACAAGCGGGCCACAGCTTCGGCACCCGGGTCAACGTGGCCTTCAAGATTGCCCGCGTTGACATAGGCCGCCCGCCCCGCCTTGGCGCGTTTCATGGTGGCGGTCTGATCAGCCCCCTTTCGGGCCGCAACCCGCGCCGCTGGCAGACCGTACTGCAACGCCTCTAATGCCGGTTGCAGCGCGTCAATCATCGTGCGGTCACCCAGTTGCGCGCCGCCGATTTCCTGCATCCGTTCAAGACCTGCCCGCAATGCATCGCGCATTGTCATCCCGCTCGATGATGCATCGCCGGCCGCCGCAAAGAAGATCGCCAGCAGCACGCCCGACGACCCGCCCATGGTCTGGCTTAGTTCCTGACCAATCGCTCGGTAAAGTTGAGTGTGGTCCGCCAAAGGCAACCGGTCCATCGCCCCGATCAGCGCGCGCGCAGCCCCGGCGAGGGTCGAGCCTGTGTCGCCATCGCCCGATTTGGCATCCAGCGCGTTCAGATCATGCTCCATCCCCATCATGATCTCGCAGCACCGCGTGAGGAACGCCCGGGTGGCAGGATGCGCAGACGCCACCGCACGTATCGGCGTCAGACCGTCCGGCAATGCCAGCAAAGTTGCCGCGGTCATCGCGTAACAGCCGGGCCATGCTGCCAAAGCTGTCGGGGCAGTCAAGGCAACCTCGTCCGCATCGGTCAGCTGGTAGACCGAAATCGAAACGCCCTGCATGTCGAGTGAGGTCATCATCGCAGCAGGCCCGACCAGCAACTTGATCTTCGGCCCCAGCTTTGAGCGGGCAAGTTCGTAGGCCAGCACAGACATTTCCAGAACCGATGTGCCGCCAAGGTTGTTCAGCAATGCGACATGCGGCCCGTCCCCGAGCGTCGGGATCAGCTTGTCGATCATAGCCGCAACCGCCTGTTCAGCACTTTTGAAGCCGATCTGCTCCACTCCGGGTTCGCCGTGAATGCCCAGGCCAAGTTCAGCCATGCCCGGTGGAATACGATTTTCCTTGGCCGACCCCGGAACCGTGCAGGTGTCCAGCGACATGCCGATCGTCTTGGTGCCCGCAATGACCCGCTCTGCCGCCTCTGTCACAGCACCTAAATCTGCGCCACTTTCGGCGAGATACCCGGCTATCTTGTGCACAAACAAGGTTCCGGCGACTCCGCGCGCTTGCGGCAGATCGGGCAAGGCGATGTCATCATCGACAATCACCATGCTGACCTTGCGGCCAAAAGCGCGGGCCCGTTCGGCGGCCAGACCAAAGTTCAACCGGTCGCCGGTGTAGTTCTTGACGATCAAAAGGCAGCCCGCAGGCCCGGTCACCGCAAGGATACCGGCCAGCACCGCATCAACCGACGGGCTGGCGAACACGTCTCCGCACACCGCCGCCGTTAGCATACCCTTGCCGACAAAGCCCGCATGCGCCGGTTCATGTCCCGATCCACCGCCTGACACCAGTGCCACCCGCGATTTATCCCAGGCCGCCCGGATCACCACGCGGATATGGGGAAAGCCGTCCAGCCGCGCCAGACGCCCACCCGACGCCATGATCACGCCGTCAATCGCTCGGTCACACTGCTCGATCCGGATCGAAGCGGCGACCATCCGGTCGAGCATGAACTCCTGATACGGGTCGAGCGGCCCTCGCTCCTTGGCCCAATCAGCGCGGCGAACGTCAAAGGCGGCGGTCATCCCGGCTTCGACAAAGCCCGAGGCCCCAGCCATCCCGTGAACAAGGGCATTGCTCCGGCTCCGGAGTTTGCCTTCGACGGTCTGCGGTCCGGTCGATTTGAGGGCATTGAGGTGATTGGCTTCGATCTGGCGGTCCGTGGCCATGGGAAGGTTCCTCAGCTTCGAGGGATGTGTCGGC
>JBBRKS010000078.1:0-18131 GCA_038231775.1 Rhodobacterales bacterium
GCCAGTTTGGCGGTGCGCGGTTCGGTCTGGGCGCGGGCCATGTCCATCAGGACGGTGGCCACCACATCGTCCTGTTGGGTCAGATCAATGCCGGCCAATAGGTCATCGCGGTTGTGGCGTTCGGCAAGCGTGGCGCTGGCCGCATCGGTCGCCTCACCCGACAGGGTGTAGACCGTGGCACCAACCGCCTCCCCCTCGGCCAGGGCATCGGCATGCAGTGCGAGAAAAACCTGCGCGCCCGCCATATGGGCAATCGAGATGCGGTATTCCAGGGGCACAAAGCTGTCATCCTCACGCGTCAGGACCACCTTGAAACCACCGTCGCGCAGCAGCACTTCTTTCAGTTCGCGCGCAAACACCATCATCAGCTTGGCTTCCGACTGGCCATCGCGTTCTGCACCGGGGTCGATACCGCCATGGCCGGGGTCCAGCACCACAACGATCGGCCCGGTGCCACGCGGCGGCACCTGCGCCAGCGGGGCGGGCTTGGGCAGGGCCCACCCCTCAGGCTCTGGCTCTGCCGCTTTGGCCGCGAAATCGGCTTGTGTGGCAGGCATCAGCACCAGATGAACCGCGGTAGAGGGTGCTGTCACCATCTGCGCGCTCTGCACCAGCATCGGCGACTTCAGATCCAGGATCAGCCGCGACCAGCCGGGTCGGAACACACCGGCGCGCAAGGCGGTGACGGCAGCACTTTTCTGCGGCATCTGCGACAGGGCAGACCAATCCACCTCGCGAAAGTCAACCACCAGCCGGGCCGGATCGTCCAGCACCCGCACCCGCCACGGCACTGGCTGGCTTAACCCCAGCACCAGATCAACCCCGCCGCCCGCATCAGCCAGATGACTTGCCGCAGGGTCCAACCGGGCGAGTGCCGACAATTGCTGCGCCTGCGCACCACAGGCCAGCACCATCACCAAACCCAGAACCCGAAGCACAAACCCCACCAGACACCCTTTCATTGGTGCGTAAATATCCCACGGGGGTCCGGGGGTGTGAAACCCCCGGCCGCCAGCCCGCTAAAACCCCGCTGGCCCATATATTCCTGCAACCGCCGCAAACCTTCAACAATATCCGCCGTGGCCCGCGCATAGGAAAAACGCAAGGTCCGTGCGCCGCGAATGGGGTCAAAATCCAGACCCGGAGTGACCGCCACCCCCGCCTCGCGCAGCAGTTCGGCTGAAAAGGCCAGCGAATCCGTCGTCAGGTCGCTGACATCGGCATAGATGTAAAACGCCCCGTCCGGCGGTGCGATCCGGGTGAAGCCAGCCTTGGGCAACCCCTCCAGCATCAGACGGCGGTTTTCGGCATAAGTGGTGCGGTTGGCTTCAAGCTCGTCAACACAGGTCAACGCCGCCAAAGCCGCCACCTGTGCGACATGGGGTGCGCAGATGAACAGGTTCTGTGCCAGCCGTTCCACGGTGCGGATGTGATCCTCTGGCACCACCATCCAGCCGACCCGCCAGCCCGTCATGCTGAAGTATTTGGAAAACGAGTTGATCACATAGACCTCGTCCGAAATCTCCAGCGCCGACACGGCCCGCGCACCGTAATGCAGGCCGTGGTAAATCTCATCCGAGACAAAGCTGATGCCCCGCGCCTGACAGGCCGCCATCAGGGCCGCCAATGCGCGACGGTCCAGCATGGTCCCGGTCGGATTGCCAGGGGATGCGACGATCAGGCCCTGCAAATCCAGACCCTTCAGATCATCCGGCACCGGCTGCAGGCGGTTT
Organism: Rhodobacterales bacterium; assembly: GCA_038231775.1. Classification (GTDB taxonomy): domain Bacteria; phylum Pseudomonadota; class Alphaproteobacteria; order Rhodobacterales; family Rhodobacteraceae; genus Stagnihabitans. The sequence continues at coordinate 1,734 of JBBRKS010000078.1, forward strand.
TCATCCCGCGACGGGATGCCGACCGGCACCAGATCCAACGCTTTAAGGATCTGGCGGTAAGACGGATAGCCCGGCTCGCCCAACCCAACCCGTTCACCGCCATCAAACAGGGCGGTGAACGCCAAAAGAAACGCCCCAGACGAGCCTGACGTCACCACAACCCGCGCCGGGTCCAGATCAATATCGTACCAGCGCCGATACAAATCCGCGATGCCGCCGCGCAAATCTGGCAGACCCCGCGACACGGTATAGCCCAAAGGCTGCGACAAAGCCCGGGCGACCGCTTCATTGGCCCCCGCAGGTGCGCCGGTTCCGGGCTGGCCCACCTCCATATGGATGATGTGACGGCCTGCAGCCTCGGCAGCGCTTGCGGCCTCGACCACATCCATCACAATAAAGGCATCCACTTGCCCCCGACTTGAACTCTTCATGGTCCTGCCCCATCCTGCCGGTCCATGTTCCCCCGTGCGCGGGCCGCGTCAACCCCGCGCAGCCGCCGCGAATGTCAAAGGTTAGTCATGCGCCGTTTTGCTTTTGCCGTTTCGTTGTCCCTGCTGTCGCTGCCCGCCTTTGCCGGAGGTTTGGGCGATATGACCCCGGCCGAACGCGATGCCTTTCGGGCAGAGGTGCGGCAGTACCTGATCGAAAATCCCGAAGTGATCATGGAAGCGATGCAGGTGCTGCAGGACCATCAGGATCAGGCCGCCGCCAAGGCCGACACGGTGATGCTGTCATCCAACTCCGATGCGATCTTCAAGGACTCGGGCAGCTGGGTCGGTGGGAACCCGGACGGCAACATCACGGTGGTCGAATTCATGGACTACCGCTGCACCTATTGCCGCAAGGCCTATTCCGAAGTCGAAGATCTGGTGAAAACCGATGGCAATATCCGCTTTGTTGTCAAGGAATTGCCGATTCTCGGCGATGACTCGCTGACCTCGTCCAAATTCGCCATCGCGGTGCGGCTGCTGCACGGCGATGCGGCTTACAAATCGGTGCATGACGCGCTGATCGTGCTGCGCGGCACACCGGATGCCGAGACTTTGGGGCGTCTGGCGGCAACACTGGGCTATGACCCGGCAGAGATCATCGCCAAAATGGAAAGCCCGGACGTGGCGGATGTGATCAAGGCCAACCACGCGCTGGCGGCCAAGTTGAACATCTCGGGCACCCCGACCTTTGTGATCGACACCAAGATGCTGCGCGGCTACGTGCCTGAAGCGGGGATGAAACAGATCGTCGATCAGGAACGCGCGGGTTAAGCCCACGAATTTTCTGCGAAAATTCAAAGAAACGAGTTTTCTGCGAAAACTCTGGCCAAACCTGGATTTTGGCCCTTGTGATCTTTGACCCGAATGATTTTTCGCAGAAAAATCGCTACTCAGGATTTTTCGCAGAAAAATCGTCGCTTGCCTGATCCAGTTCACGCCGCAGATCGCTGCGCCCGTCATGGCCGCCCGACGGCCCGACTGGCGCCTCTTCCCACCAATCGCTGCGCAACGCTTTGCGGTCTGGATTGGCCGGATAGACGATCCGGTTGTCTGCACGGGTCGCATCGCCCACCACCAGCAGTGTCACATCAGTGTCGGTGTTGTTGATGAAGGTGTGGGCCAGCCCGTCACCGGCGCGAAACCCAACACCATCCCCCGGTTGCAGGCGGTGCAAAACCCCGTCCAGCCAGACATCCGGCGTGCCGGAGATCACATAGATGAACTCATCCTCTGTGCTTTCGGCATGGGGCATCGAGCTGCGCCGCCCGGGCAAAAGCCGCACATGGTGTATGCCGATCCGGCGCAGGTCGAAATGGGCGCCAAAGGCCGCACCAAGGCCCATCGGCTCGTGATGGGCGGGGTATTGCATGGCTTGGCTGGCTTCGATGTCGCGCCAGTGCACGATGGCCGGATGCCTGGTCATTCTGCCGCCTCGACCGCTTCTGCCGACTCGATCTGAGCGGCCTTTTGTTCCACCAGTTCCACGATGTGATCGACCATCCGCTCGTTGCCCATCGTGTGATCCTGCTTGCCCGCCAGATAGACCATCCCCTTGCCCGCACCGCCACCGGTAAAGCCGATATCAGTCATCAGCGCTTCACCCGGGCCATTGACCACGCAGCCGATGATCGACAGCGAAAGCGAGGTGGTGATGTGGGCCAGCCGCTCTTCCAGCGCCTGTACGGTCTTGATCACGTCAAAACCCTGCCGCGCGCAGGACGGGCAAGAGATGATCGTCACACCGCGGTGCCGCAGACCCAGCGATTTCAGAATCTCGAACCCGACCTTGACCTCTTCCACCGGATCGGCGGACAGGCTGACGCGGATCGTGTCGCCGATCCCGGCCCACAGCAGATTGCCCAACCCGATGGCCGATTTTACCGTGCCAGAGGTCAGGCCACCCGCCTCGGTGATCCCCAGATGAATCGGCGCATCGGTCACACCAGCCAGTTGCTGATAGGCCGCCGCCGCCATGAACACGTCCGAGGCTTTCACGCTGATCTTGAACTCGTGAAAATCGTTGTCCTGCAACAGCTTGATGTGATCCATGCCGGATTCCACCATGGCATCGGGGCAAGGTTCGCCGTACTTCTCCAGCAAATGCCGCTCAAGACTGCCGGCATTCACCCCGATGCGGATCGAACAGCCGTGGTCTTTGGCGGCCTTGATCACCTCGCGCACGCGCTTGGCGTCACCGATGTTGCCGGGATTTATGCGCAGGCAGGCGGCACCGGCCACTGCGGCCTCGATCGCGCGTTTGTAGTGAAAATGGATGTCGGCCACGATCGGCACCGGGCTTTCAGCGACGATATGCTTCAACGCAGCCGTGCTGTCCTCATCCGGGGTGGAAATCCGCACGATATCGGCCCCGGCCACCGCACAGCGCTGCACCTGTTCCAGCGTGGCCTTGACGTCAGAGGTGATCGTGTTGGTCATCGTCTGCACCGAGATCGGCGCATCGCCGCCCACCAGCACGCGGCCCACGCGGATTTGTCGGCTGACCCTGCGGTCAATGTTGCGCCACGGGCGGATCGGATTGTGAGTCATGGGGCACCTCTGGTTGCCCGGTCAAACTAGGCGGTCCGGGCTGCAGCTGCAACGCCACAGACGCGTGAGGTTCGCATATAGGTTGGCGTCAGTTTTGCGGTGTCGGGGCTGCCGGATCAACCACCGGCGCCACCTGCGTCGCCTCGGCCACGTTCACAAAATGCGCCAGATCGGCATCGCCCGACGTGTCAGCCACCTGAAACGCCGTCGTCAGACTGCTGGCATCCAGCGACAGGTTCCGAACGACCTGCGACCCGGGTGAGGCTGGGCCGTAAGTCTTTCCATTCACCGCAAAATAGACCGATCCCGAATTGCCGGCGCGCAGAACCGGCGCCTGGGCCAGCTGCGGCACGGTGTAGCGTTCGCCGGCATCAAGGATCTTCTCGAACAGAACCGTCCCATCCGCGGCTGATACACGCACCCAGCTTGGCCGCACGGCCAGAACGACGACGCCGGGGGCCGCATCGGCGACGACCTGCACGTTTGCGTCCTGCACCGCCTGCGCCACAGCCTGATCAACAGCCGAAGCTGCTGCGACGTCACCTTCATTCGGGTTGATCGCGGCAATCGGGCCATCGCGTGGGGTCAGCACCGGCACATTCAACGCCTCTGGCCGGTACAGCAGGTCAGAGCCTGCGCCATTGGCCGTCTGGTCCGCCACCGCAGGAGCCGACCGCACCAAGGGGGCCACCCCTTGCACATTGCCCAACGGATCAATATCGGCCACCACGGTCGGCGCCTCGTTCACCGGGGAGAGTTGGACACGCTGCACCTCTTGCAGCAACGACCAGCCGCCATAGCCCAGCACACCGATCAGCGTGATCAGCACGGCAAACGACCCGACCGCCCCCGGTTCAACCCGCGACAAAAAGCTTTCGCCCTGCGGCACAAAGCTGGAATGCACAAAGGGATCGCGCTGCTCCAGCGGCACACGGTTGCGCGCCGCCTTGATCATCTGACCCGAGGCTGCGGCGGACATGCCATGCGCCACCTCAAAATCGGCCTCGACACAAAAGCGGGCAAACGATTCGTCGGGGTCCATGCCCAGATAGCGCGCATAAGACCGCACATAGCCTGCGACAAATCCCGGAGATTCAAAGGCTGAGGCATCGGCGTTTTCGATTGCGGCGATGTAGGACGCCTTGATCTTCAATTCACGCTGAACATCCAGAAGCGATTTGCCAAGGGTGGCGCGTTCGCCGCGCATCAGGTCGCCAAGACGCAATTCGAAATCATCAAAACCTTTCGGCTTGTCCGATCCCGGCACCGGTGTGCGGATATTCCGCCCGATCATGCGCCTTGCCCCATCACTGCCCCAAGTCATCCCCGAGTCGCCTCTGGCGTGCGACTCATCGGCGTCCGTATTCAACAAAGGCTAGCACAGGGCAAGGCTTTTTCCATAGACCAGAACGCTTACGCCGATGCCTGCGCACGATTCAGCGCACAATCGCCCCAAAGCCGGTCCATTGCCGTCACCAACGCCGTGATCTGACCTGCGTCATGCACCGGAGAGGGGGTAAACCGCAGCCTTTCGGTGCCACGCGGCACGGTCGGGTAGTTGATCGGCTGCACATAGATGCCGTGCTCTTCCAGCAGCATGTCCGACAGCATCTTGCAATGGATGGGGTTGCCGACATGCACAGGCACAATATGTGACCCGTGGTCGATGATCGGCAGACCCAGACCCTTCAGCCGCAGCTTCAGGATTCGGGCGTTCATTTGCTGGGCATCGCGCAAATATTGGGCAGTCTTCAGGATACGAACCGACGCCGCCGCACCCGCTGCCACCGCAGGCGGCAAGGACGAGGTAAAGATGAATCCGGGGGCGTAAGAGCGCACCGCATCGACCATTCTGGCAGAGGCCGCGATATAGCCGCCAAACACCCCGTAAGCCTTGGCCAGCGTGGCGTTTATGATGTCGATCCGGTGCATCTGACCGTCACGTTCGGCCACCCCTGCACCGCGCGCACCGTACATGCCGACCGCATGAACCTCGTCGATATAGGTCAAGGCGTTGAACTCTTCCGCCAGATCACAGATCGCGGAAATCGGGCCAAAATCGCCGTCCATCGAGTAAATCGATTCGAACGCAATCAACTTGGGGGCTGCAGGATCGTCCTTGGCCAGCAATTCGCGCAGATGTGCCACGTCATTGTGCCGGAAAATCCGCTTCTCACCACCGCCGCGCCGCACCCCTTCAATCATTGAGGCATGGTTCAGCGCGTCCGAATAGATGATCAGCCCCGGAAAGATCGCCCGCAGCGTCGACAAGGTCGCATCATTTGCCACATAGGCCGACGAGAACACCAGTGCCGCCTCTTTGCCATGCAGGTCGGCCAATTCCGCCTCTAGCCGTTTGTGGTAGACCGTGGTGCCGGAAATGTTGCGCGTGCCGCCCGACCCTGCGCCCGAAATATCCAGCGCCTCGTGCATCGCTGCCAGTACGTCCGGGTGCTGCCCCATGCCAAGGTAATCGTTCCCGCACCAGACCGTAATAGCGCGCTTGGTGCCATCGGGGCGGTGCCAGACAGCACGGGGGAAATCGCCGCGCTGGCGTTCGATGTCGATAAAGGTCCGGTAGCGCCCCTCGTCGTGCAGACGGTTCAGGGCAAGGTCAAGTGCGGCTGAATAGGTCATTGTCGTCTCCGTTCCGCAACCACCCTGCGGGGCTTTGCATCTGTGGCAAAAGCAGCGCCGGGGCCAGACGACAAATTGCCGCTGGCCCGGTTGCGATTACTTCGCTGGCCCAACCTCCAGAACGGCCACGCAAGGCTTGGTGCCCTTCGCACGGGCCGCATCGCAAGCCCCGGTGGTCGCCTTGATTGCGGCTGCCGCATCGGGAAAATCGCCCAAGGCCACGGCGGTCGGGGCCGGGGCGCCGTCGATCAGAAAACCGTCATCCGGAGCCAGAGCCAACGCTGCAAAACGCGTCTTGTCCTTGGATGGCAAAAACACGCTCAACGCATCGCGATTCGTGGCGACCAGACGCAGGGTGCGCAGGTCTTCCGGTTTCAAAAACGGATAGACATGCAGCGTGACCTGCGATCCGGCCAGTTTGCCAACCTCAACCGGCACGTCGCCCGCGTGAACCGCACCAGCGGCCAGCGATCCGGCCAGAACCCATCCCAAAAGCTTGCGCATACGTTTGCCCCTTATCCTGTCACACACAACTGCCGCGTCACTTAGCGCGAAATTCCCGGTCTGGACAGTCCCTGCGCGCCTGATAGGGTCCGCCTTGCTCATCACAAACAGGAGACAGCCATGCGCCCCGATCCCCAACTGGACCTTGTTCTTGACCGTATTGACGCCGCTTTGCCGCAGGCGCTGGACCGGCTGATCGACCTGTTGCGCATCCCCTCCATCTCAACCGATCCGGCCTACAAGCCCGATTGCGCCCGCGCTGCCGACTGGCTGGTCAACGATCTGGCGGGTCTGGGCTTTGCCGCTTCGGCCCGCCCCACACCCGGTCACCCGATGGTTGTGGCACATGGCGGCACCGGCACCGGCACCCATCTTTTGTTTTACGGCCATTACGACGTGCAGCCGGTTGACCCGCTGTCCTTGTGGGCCCGCGACCCGTTTGACCCTGCGATCGAAGAGACGCCCAAGGGCAAGGTCCTGCGCGGGCGCGGATCGTCCGATGACAAGGGCCAGCTTATGACCTTCATCGAGGCGTGCCGGGCGTGGAAATCGGTCCACGGCACCCTTCCCGGTAAACTGACGATTTTCCTTGAGGGGGAAGAGGAATCCGGCTCCCCTTCCCTGATCCCGTTCCTGAAAGACAACGCCAAAGAACTGCACGCCGATGTGGCACTTATCTGCGACACCGGCCTGTTTGAAGGCCGCACCCCGGCGATCACCACCATGCTGCGCGGGTTATTGGGTGAGGAAATGACGATCCGCGCCGCCTCACGCGATCTACATTCCGGCATGTATGGCGGTCTGGCGCAGAACCCGATCCACATATTGTCGCGCATCCTGTCGCGCCTGCACGACGCCGAGGGACACGTCACCGTCCCGGGCTTTTATGACGGCGTGCCCGAACTGTCAGACGAGTTGCGCAGCCAGTGGCAGAACCTGTCGTTTGATCACGCCCGCTTTTTAGGGGATGTCGGCCTGTCGGTGCCCGCAGGCGAACAAGACCGCACGCCGTTGGAAAAGCTGTGGTCGCGCCCCACGGCAGAGGTCAACGGCATCTGGGGCGGCTATACCGGCGACGGCTTCAAAACCGTCCTGCCGGGTCAGGCGCATGCCAAGGTCAGCTTCCGTCTGGTCGGCGATCAGAACCCCGACGCCCTGCGCGACTCGTTCCGGGCGTGGGTCACAGCCCAACTGCCCGCCGATTGCACGGTGGAATGGAAGGGCCACGGCAATTCCCCGGCCTCGGTCATGCAGATCACCCACCCCGCCTTTGCCGCCGCCCGCCAAGCGCTGACAGAGGAGTGGGGCGTTGTCGCCTCTTTCATCGGCGCAGGCGGGTCGATCCCGGTTGCGGGCTATTTCAAGACCTATCTGGACATGGACGCCATCCTGATGGGCTTTGCCAAGGATGACGACCAGATCCATTCACCCAACGAAAAGTACGATGTGGACAGCTTTCACAAAGGCATCCGGTCCTGGGCCAGGGTGCTGGCGAAGCTGGCATGACCGATGCGGTCGCCCCTGCCACTCTGCCCCCGATGGTCTTCGGGCAATCCCTTTCAGGGATTGCCCGGGAGATCCCCAATATGGTCTCCCCATGATCCCCGATGTGATCCCTTCTGTGATACCTCAGGCAATCCCCTCGGAAGTCCGCCCTGTGATCCGCGACGCAACCCCTGCGGATCAGGCGGCATGGCGCATCCTGTGGCAGGGCTTTCTTGACTACTATGACGAAGCGCTTGACCCCGCGATCACCGCCCACACCTGGGCGCGCCTGATGGACCCGGCCTGCCCGATGACCGTGCGGCTGGCAGAGGTTGACGGCGTTGTGCTGGGCTTCGCGATCCACCAGCATCACCCCTCGACCTGGGTCATGGGGGATGACTGCTATCTTGAGGATCTGTTCGTTTCACCCCTTGCCCGGGGTCAGGGTCTGGGCCGCGCTTTGATCGACGATCTGGTCACCCTGTCGCGCCAAAAGGGCTGGCACCGGCTGTACTGGAACACCGATCAGGGCAATCAGGCCGCCCGCAGGCTGTATGACAGCTTTGTCAAAACCGACGGCCATGTGCGCTATCGTCTGAAGCTGTAACCCCAAATGAAAACGGGGACCGCAAGGCGCCCGTTTCCTTGCGCGCTTTTGGCGCGTTTACATCGCTTTGACGCCAGTGACTTCCTTCAGATCGCCCTTGGCGGACCACCACACGACGACCTTTTCGCCAACCTTCAGATCCGCCAGCTTGAAGCCTGCAGGCAGGTGATAGGCGGTGCCGTCGGCCAACGTCACGGTCATCGCCTTTTCGTCGATGGCCTTGATGGTGCCAGAGGTGTCGGTGGCCGAAGCAAAGGCTGCCGCCCCAAAGGACAGGCTTGCCACCAGTACAAGAGGAAGGATTTTCGAACGCATTTGGGTGTCTCCAGAAAAGGGACAGCCTTTGTTAAAGGCGCTGTGCCCATCAACTTGCAAGGCGCGCGGGGTCTGTCGTGTCGGCGACTTTCTGGGGTCGCCCGGCTGGCTCTGACCTTGCGAAACGGGGTGTAGCCTGAAGTTTCGAGTCGGGAAAGGGGGGCTCACGAAGTGGTGTAGATCCGTGAATAGCCGTTTATTAACAATATACTAACAACAAAAAAACACGGCACCACAGCCCTGCGACTGCGGCACCGTGACGGTTTGAGGATGAGCCTTGCGGCCCAATTTCTGCGATGCGTCTTGCTGGGATCAGACGGCCAAAGACAGGATTTCACCGTACCAAACAGGCCGATGTGAGACGGATACCGATGCGGCGGGTCGGGATCAAAAGCCCCAGCATCACACGCAGCCGATCCCCGCCAGACCGCATTGGATTTAACAAGGAGGCCGTGAGGCCCCCTTGTCAGTCTCAATCGTAAGGGGATGTCAGATCAGGGCGGGCGTAGGGTGACCCGCTCCGGTCAGCCAAGCCATATCATCAGGCGGCAGACAGCGCGCTGACCTGATGGTGCAGGTGGCTGATCGTGTAGGTCACCGTGACCTTCTCGCCAACTTTGAAACCGGCCAGCTTGAAGCCTGCGGGCAGGTGATACTTCCAGCCGTCTTTCAGAACGACATACATGCCCTTGGCGTTGATCGACCGGATGGTTTCTGTCTTGGTCGCCGGTGCCATGACTTCGGCAACCTTGGGGGTCATCATCGTGGTCGAAGTGGTGGTCGTGGTGGTGGTGCCGGCAAAGGCTGCGCCACCAAGGGAAAGTGCAGCAGTCAGGGCAACGGAAAGCATGTTCAGGCGCATGTGACTAACTCCATGATTGGGGACCGGATATGGTCTGATTCCGGGCAGTTATCCCAAATTCTTGCAGGGCGCTCCGGGTCTGTCGTGTCGGCGACGGGCGTGTCGTCCCGACCTACTCTGTCCCTGCGTTGTCGGTGTAGCGCTGTCCCAAACGTCCGGATAGGGGGTGTAACGAAACGGTGCACAGTCGTGAAAACCCGTTCATCACCAAGGCGTTACCAGACAGAATCGCGGCATTCCCGCCACAGGCGCACGCGGTCCAGCAGGGAATTGTGCGCGCCTAAAGTCGGATGTTCCGGCGTTCCAGAAGGCAAGTTCCTGCGCTTCGAGTCGGACGGTCCGGCGTAAAAAAAAACACACAGACCGCCAAAAGCAAAACGCCTCCCCGAAGGGAGGCGATTTGCGAAAGACGACTGGCGCGGCGGACGGGGCTCGAACCCGCGACCCCCGGCGTGACAGGCCGGTACTCTAACCAACTGAGCTACCACCGCGCATGTGTCGCTGCATCCGGGTGGATGCTTTACGTTCGGGGGGCTTTGGATGACTGGCGCGGCGGACGGGGCTCGAACCCGCGACCCCCGGCGTGACAGGCCGGTACTCTAACCAACTGAGCTACCACCGCCAAGTCCTCCGGGCCCTCCCGAACGTGAGGGCGGTATTACGGAAGCCTGTCAGCGGCGTCAAGCGGCGTTCCGGCGAAATAGCTGCAAATTCAGAATGGGCAAACGTAACGCTGTCAGGTGCTGCGCGGCCATCCGGCCAGCACCGGCGCGGGTGGTGCGGCCTGATCCGGTGAAAAGATCGCCCGGACCAGCCGCCAGCCGCACCTCGATATCCGGCACGATCCCGATCAACCCGCGCAACAGCATGAGGCGGACCGCAAGCTGCCGGATAGCGCCAGAACCCGCATCAATGCTCGGGGGCGGGCGTAAACTCTGCATCGTCGCCCGGCGGCAACTGAAACCGCCCGTGCTGCCAATCGCCCGCCCGCCACGCCTCTTTGGCCGCCTCGATCCGCTCTTTTGACGAGGCAACAAAGTTCCACCAGATGTGGCGCGGTCCCTCCATCGTGGCACCGCCCAGCACCATCAGCCGCGCACCCTGCGGCCCCGCCTTCAGGCCCAGCCGGTCGCCGGGCCGGAATATCAGCATCGCACCGGCCCCATGCGTCGCACCGCCCACCGAAACCTCACCCTGCAGCACATAGACACCGCGGTCTTCGTGGTTGTCGGGCAAGGGCAGCACCGCCCCGGCGGCAAGAGTCGCATCGGCATAGATCGTCTCTGACGGCGTGTCAGCTTTGGCCTTGGCCCCCCATGCGCTGCCAAGGATCAGGCGCACGGTCTTGCCCTCGCCCTCCAGCACCGGCAGTTCGTTTTCGGGGACATGGACGAAGGCCGCCGGGTCATCCTCGTGGCCCAGAGGCAAGGCAAGCCATGTCTGCAGGCCGAACAGGCTTTGCGGCGCCTGGCGTGCCGCACCGTCCATCCGTTCCGAATGCGTGATGCCGCCGCCTGCCATCATCAGGTTGACGGCCCCGGGCGAAATCCACGCATCGGTGCCCAGCGAATCACGGTGATGGATGCGGCCCCGCATCAGGTAGGTGACTGTCGCCAGACCGATATGAGGATGCGGGCGCACGTCGATGCCCTGCCCGGTCAGAAATTCTGCCGGACCCATCTGATCGAAAAAGATGAACGGTCCGACCATCTGACGCTGAACCGAGGGTAGGGCGCGGCGCACCTCGAATCCGCCAAGATCGCGGGTGCGCGGGATGATTACGGTTTCAATCGCATCGACCGCATCGCCAAGCGGTATCACGGGGTCCAGCGCGGGGTTCCAGCTCATCATTGGCTCCATGGTTGGGGGCGACGGTCGGGGTTGGCCCGAATGGTCGGTTGAGGTGATTATAGGCGCAAACCGCCAAACCCTTAGCCCCCAAATCGCACAGACCCTGTTCGGCACCACAGATTGGGGTCGACTGTAGACGCTGCCAAGTGGCACCGAGCTTTGACAAGATCGGTGGCGTAAGGGCAAGACGCGTGCGGCGCGGCTGCACCAATCAATGCCAATATACACGGCACACAGGGACATTCGTGGAGGGTTGCGCCGTTTGATTCCGCAGCCAAATAGGTTGAAGGGCCGGTTCGACCGGCCCGCGAAAAGTTCCCGGCACGGAGTTTGCGATCCTATGTGAAAGGGAATGCCGGTACACTCCCCCTGCCCTTTCTGCTGCAGATCCCTTGGCCCATGCAGAAATGCTGATCGCAAAAATCAACCAGTTTGCGGGCCATGGAAGTGGCCGAAACACAGCCAGAGTCTGTCCAGGAATGAAGCCGCAAAACTGCAGACGGCAGCATCAGTAGACGGCGACATTGGCGCTGAAATTTGCCGGATTCGCATAGGCCCATTCAACCCACGCCCCGCGCAAACCAGCTCGCATAAAGGCCAAACTGACCCAAGGTCTTGAAATGAATGGTGGGTCGTGACGGTCTCGAACCGCCGACATTCTCGGTGTAAACGAGACGCTCTACCAACTGAGCTAACGACCCGCAGTCTTGATCCTGACAACGCCAGAAAACCAAGCCCCTATAAAATGCACGAAACGCGCCCTTTTGGGGCGCGTTCGGCAGTCATGGTGGGCGATAAGGGATTTGAACCCCTGACATCATCGATGTGAACGATGCGCTCTACCGCTGAGCTAATCGCCCGATGGCCGTGTCCTTAGACGTCTTCGGAATCGTCTGCAAGGGCCTCTGCATCGTCGGCCCCGGCAGAGGCGTCAGATTTCCCGGCCCCACGAACCTTGGTCAGGTCCGCCGGACGCATGCGCAACTTCAGAACCGGGTTTTCCGCCGTGGCCTTGGCGATCACGCGCACCCGGCCCAGACCCGGCAGGCTAAGAGACTCACCGCGTTTCAGCGCCTCGCCCAGCTGTTCCAGCACGGCTTCCACCACCTTTCGGACGTCTTTCTTGTTGACAGAAGACTGTTCGGTGACCTGCTCCAGCAATTCCTTGATCTTGTAGGTCACGACCGGTTCGGCAGGCGCTGCGGGCTCGCCCATGTCGGCCGCATCAGCATCCATCCCATCTGTGGCTGTCGGCACTGCCCCGCCAGACCGCATGACCTTGGCCACTGGTGCACTCTCAAGCGTCGCGGAACTGTCCCCTGCCTTGGCAGAAGGCTTGGTGGCGGTGGTCGATTTCTTCACCATGTCAGGAATCCCATTCGTGTTTCCATTATGGAAACGACCCTACAAGCCAATTCGATGTTTGAAAACAACTCAGTCCCGATAATTGTGTCATCGCGTGTCACAATGGTTGACAGGCCCAAAGGTTAATCGCACGTTATAGTGAACTACCCGTGAATGGAGGTCTCTTATGCGTCGTCTTGTTATTGCCACAACCGCAGCCCTTGCCCTGACAGCGTCTGTCGCGCAAGCTGGCGGTGTCAAGGAAACCATGGTCGCCCCGACCGAAGTCATGCATGCGGCGGCGTCCAGCAGTGGTGCCGGCCTGATTGTGCCCTTGCTGATCCTGATAGTCGTCGTGGCACTGGTGTCAAGCAACAGCGGCGGTGGAGCTGCGGGCCCCGTCTGTGTCGTTGTTTGTAATTGACAGGCTCGAAAGCCAATCAATCGTTATCATGAACTAACTGCAACCGGAGGTCTCTTATGCGTCGTCTCGTTATTGCCACAACCGCAGCCCTTGCCCTGACAGCGTCTGTCGCGCAAGCTGGCGGGGTCAAGGAAACCATGGTCGCCCCGACCGAAGTCATGCATGCGGCGGCGTCCAGCAGTGGTGCCGGCCTGATCGTGCCCTTGCTGATCCTGATCGTCGTCGTGGCACTGGTGTCAAGCAACAGCGGCGGCGGCGGCGTGGCCCAAGTGCTGCAATAACCCTGTCTTTTCTTCCCGCCCGGCACAACGGGCGGGCTTTTCAAGTCGATCCAGATCAAGACTGAAATGCGTAAGCTGATACTGGCGGCAACGGCGGCGCTGACAGCGACGGTCGCCTATGCTGGCGCCATCCAGCAGTGGTGCAGGCCTGATCGTGCCGTTGCTGATCCTGATCGTCGTGGTCGCTTTGGTGTCAAGCAACAGCGGCGGCGGCGTGGTTGACTGATCTTTGTCGGGCCCTTTGGGCTTGACACACCGACAAACCTTACGCCTGTTCAGGTGCGGGCTTTTCGCGCGGTTCCGCGGATCGTCCGCCATGTGACCGGTGCAGGTGTATCATATTCGCCATGCCAACTGCCTGCCGATTTGTGCGCCCGTATTGCGTGGTAAGGGGTGTCTCACAGTCGGACTAACCTGCGTTCCCTTTGTCATACACAAAAGATGGAGCTTTCGATGCGTCGTTTCCTTTTGGCCAGCACGGCCGTTCTGGCACTTTCATGGTCCCCGGCCCAAGCCGGTGGCGTGACAGAGGTCGTCGTGGCGCCGGTCGTGGTTGCGCAAACCACAACGTCCAGCAGCGGTGGTGGCTACATTGTGCCTTTGCTGATCCTGATTGTTGTGGCTGCACTGGTGTCCAACAGCGGCGGCGGCGGCGGCATCGCTCAAGCAAGCGATATCCGGCTCAAGACCGACATCCGCAAGGTCGGCGTCACCCATCTTGGCCTGCCGCTGTACCAGTTCCGCTACACCGGCCTGCCTGACGTGTTTGAGGGCGTCATGGCGCAAGACGTCGCCATCATGCATCCCAATGCGATCCGCAACCTGCCCTACGGCTATATGGCAGTTGACTACGCCAAGCTGGGCCTGACGATGCGCCGCGTCGCCTGACGCGAGGGTTAAAGCGAGATGCGATAATTGAAGCGATACGCCTAAAGCATGACGCAACAGCCTGATTTTTCGCAGAAAAATCGTGGCCAAAAAGTCAAAAGGCGCCCCATGGGGCGCCTTTTCTTCTATCCAATGTACAGCCTAGTGCGCCGTCTGGCCTGTGCCTTCATCGCGCTTGGCCTGACGGGCCGCAGCGGCGGCTTCTTCCGCCACTTCGTCCCATTCCACCGGCACCGGGTCGCGCACCAGTGCGATCTTCAGCACTTCGCGCACATGTGAAACCGGGATGATCGTCATGCCCTTTTTCACATTCTCCGGAATATCCACCAGATCCTTGGCGTTTTCTTCCGGGATCAGCACGGTCGTCATGCCAGCCCGCAAGGCCGCCAGCAGCTTTTCCTTCAAGCCGCCAATCGGCAGCGCATTGCCGCGCAGCGTCACTTCGCCCGTCATCGCCACATCCTTGCGGACCGGAATGCCGGTGATCACCGACACGATAGAGGTCACCATCGCCAGACCCGCACTTGGCCCGTCCTTGGGTGTCGCCCCTTCCGGCACGTGGACGTGAATGTCCATCGTCTCGAACTTGGGCGGCTTGACCCCCAGTTGCGGGCTGACCGAACGGACATAGCTTGAGGCCGCCTCGATCGACTCCTTCATGACGTCGCCCAGTTTCCCGGTTGTCTTCATGCGGCCCTTGCCCGGCAGTTTCAGCGCCTCGATCTGCAGGATTTCCCCACCAACCGACGTCCAGGCCAGGCCGGTCACAACACCGACCTGATCTTCCTTTTCCGCCAGCCCATGACGATAGCGCTGCACGCCCAGATATTCCTCAACCTTGGCCTCGTCGACAGTGACCGACTTGGTCTTGGCCTTCAGAATATCCGTGATGGCCTTGCGACCCAGCTTGGCAATCTCACGCTCAAGGTTCCGCACGCCGGCTTCGCGGGTGTAGTAGCGGATCACGTGGGTCAGGGCCGCGTCCGAAACGGCGAATTCGCCCTTCTTCAGCCCGTTCGCCTTGATCTGCTTGGACAGCAAGTGGCCCTTGGCGATCTCAAGCTTTTCGTCTTCGGTGTAACCCGACAGCGGAATGATCTCCATCCGGTCCAACAGCGGCCCCGGCATGTTGTAGCTGTTGGCCGTGGTGATGAACATCACGTTGGACAGGTCGTATTCGACTTCCATGTAGTGGTCGGTGAAGGTCGAGTTTTGTTCCGGGTCCAGCACCTCCAGCATGGCACTGGCCGGATCGCCCCGGAAATCCTGACCCATCTTGTCGATTTCATCCAGCAAGATCAGCGGGTTGATCGTCTTGGCCTTTTTCAAAGCCTGAATGATCTTCCCCGGCATCGACCCGATATAGGTGCGCCGATGACCGCGAATCTCGGACTCATCCCGGACACCGCCCAGGCTGATGCGAATGAACTCACGCCCGGTGGCTTTCGCAACCGACCGCCCCAAAGACGTCTTGCCCACACCCGGAGGGCCGACAAGGCACAGGATCGGCCCTTTCAGCTTGGCCGAACGCGCCTGCACCGCAAGGTATTCGACAATGCGTTCCTTGACCTTGTCCAACCCGTAATGGTCCAGATCCAGCACTTTCTGCGCCTCGATCAGGTCCTTTTTCACGCGGGATTTGGTGCCCCACGGCACAGACAACAGCCAGTCGAGGTAGTTGCGCACCACTGTCGCCTCGGCACTCATCGGCGACATCGACTTCAGCTTTTTCAACTCTCCCTCAGCCTTTTCACGGGCTTCTTTAGAGAATCGAGTCTTGGCAATCCGCTCTTCCAGTTCGGCCACTTCGTTCTGGCCGTCCTCGCCGTCGCCCAATTCCTTCTGAATGGCCTTCATCTGCTCATTCAGATAGTACTCGCGCTGGGTCTTCTCCATTTGGGTTTTCACCCGCGATTTGATCTTCTTCTCGACCTGCAGCACCGACATTTCGCCCTGCATGTGGCCGAAAATCTTTTCAAGCCGCGCTGCCACGTCCAACGTCTCAAGGATTTCCTGCTTCAGGCTCACCTCGGCCCCCAGATGGCCAGCGACCAGATCGGCAAGGCGTGCCGGATCATGGGTGTCGGCCACAGCCTGCAACGCCTCTTCGGGGATGTTCTTCGTGATCTTGGCATAGCGTTCGAAGTCATCGCTGACCGACC
>JBBRKS010000079.1:0-18074 GCA_038231775.1 Rhodobacterales bacterium
GGCGATCCGCGATCTGGCCCGCTGGCTCTACCGCCAGCTTCAGGCAGAATACGACCACCTGACCTCTGATGAGGCCCTTGAGGACGGCATCATCGCCAATGAATATACCTTCACGGAAACTGGGCGACGGTTCGGGTGAAGGTGAGGAAACGCAAAGATCATCTGATCTTTACATTCGGTCCATATGATCTATCTTGAGGCCAATGGAGGATGACATGCAAGTTGCAGAGAAAATTCGAGAACCCGCACAGGTCAACGCCGTCGCGTTGAAGGCCTACGCGCGCGTGGCCGATGCATGGGGTCTCAGCCTCAAGGAAGCGGCGGGCCTTGCCGACATGTCAGAGAGCACGTGGAAGCGCGCCAAGAAGCCGGATTTCGCGGGGGAACTGACCAAGGACCAATTGTTGCGGCTCAGCGCAGTGATCGGCATCTACAAATCGCTCGAACTCTACTTTTCCGAGCCACTCGGGCGAAGCTGGATCACCCGGCCGAACACAGGTCCGCTGTTTGGTGGCAGCCGACCAGTCGACACAGCCATCGAGGGGGGGTTGCCGCAGATCCTCGCGGTGCGGACCTATCTTGACGCCTTGCGTGGTGGGGCATGAAGCAGACCGAGATTTCCGATCGCGGTCTTGTGCGCCTGATCCCTGCCACCTACCACAAGCCGCCATCGCTGCGCGGTCTTGTCGATACCGATGACGAGATGGAGATATTGGCAGAGATCGAGGGCCTGACCAGCGGCCGTCTTCTGGCCGAACGCGGGCGCAATCCGCATCTTGACCCGCGAGAGCTCGCCTGGCAGCGCCGCAAACGCGATCTGCGGATCTACGGCGACAGTCATGTTAACGCGGCTTTCACCTATACGCGGGCGAACGGAAACCGCTTTAACACAGAGGCGCGCGGTGCCTGGTATTGCGCATGGGACGTTATGGTTTCCGTCAGCGAAGTGGCCTGGCATCGGACGCGGGAACTTGGTTTCACCGGCAGCTACCATGACAGTGCCCGCTATGTGGAACTGCTTGCGGATTTCATCGGGGTGTTCGACGACCTGACCGATGAGCCGGAACATCCAGCGTTGCGTCCGGATCCGGCGGTTGGATATCCTGAGGGGCAAAGCCTCGCAGAACATCTACGCCGATCAGAATCCCGCGGTCTGATTTACCCGTCGGTCCGGGCGCCGGCCCCCGGTGGGAGTTGTCTGGTCTGCTTCGAGCCGCATGCCATCCAGAACGTCCGCCCTGGCGCGTCTTGGGATCTTGCTTGGGATGGTACGCCACACTACTCGGTTACGGCTGTCGGCTGACCGGCTACAGTGCATCCGCCCTTGGAGGTCCGAAGAAATGCAAACAGATAGCGGCGATAGCCCCGAGCTCACGAACCTGAAGCCCTGCGACCATCAGGCGGTCTTTGACGCGTTGGAGTCTCCGGCTTCACCGACCGAGGCGCTGCGTGCTGCTTTTCGCAGGCAAAAGCAATTCGCTGCTGATCTGCACGATACCAAGCCAGCCAACGACTGACGTTCGTCACTTATTCCCGTCGATCCACTTCGACATCAGCCCCTTGTCGCGGAAGCACTCGTCGGGGACGGCGCGCCGTTTGATGCGGGCGAGACGTTCGGCGAAGGCGACCTGCTTTGATGTCGGGCGGCTGTCCTGCGTGCCCGGCTTCATCCTGGCCTGCGCATCTATCCAGGCGCTGAGCGCGCGCAGGTCTTGCTGCACATCCCATGGCAGAAGGGTCTGGTTGCGCAAGGCCAGCGCGCGCGCATAGGCGATCTGCTTTGGCGTGGCGGGCAGGGCATGAGTGGTGCTTTCCATCGAGGGTCTCCCTTCCTAGCTTGGGTTTCAATATAGAACATAAAAGGAACAAAAACAAGCTGCCCGCGCAGATCATGGGAATTGAGAGGAAGAGGAGGGCTGGGAAAGATCAGGCCTGAGGGTTCCCGAGAGAGGGTGCCCAGGCATGACCCTGACCCTCATTCCGGAGTTTCCCAATGACCTATCTCGTGCCCGTTGCACCTCTTGTACCAGTTCCGTTTTCTGATCCCGCTCCCGCGATCCTTGCCGTGGCCGAGGCGCTGCAGCCTGATCTGGCGCAGGGTTTCCAGATCGACACGCTGCGTCTGCGCCTTGAGATGGAGCGCGCCTTTGGCGGCTCAGATGCGACCGGCGACTGGGATTGGAAGCTCGCCTATGAGGCGGGCGAAGTGGCGCTTGTCCTCTTTCTGCGCAAATTCGGCCGCGCGCTTTTGTCCCGCGCCGGATCGCCTGCGGCGCTGCTGCCGATCCTCACCAAGGTGGCGGGCCTCTTGCCCACGCACACCCGGCGCTCGGAGGAGATGGAGCGGTTCCAACAATTCAGCACTCCCCTGCCCATGGGGCTCGCGGCCCTGGCCGCCGCACAGATCACGCCGTCTGATCTGGTCCTCGAGCCTTCGGCCGGGACCGGGCTTCTGGTGATCCTCGCGGAAATTGCGGGCGGCAACCTCGCGCTGAACGAGCTGGCTGACACGCGCGCCGATCTTCTGCGCCACCTGTTCCCGGGCCGTCCGGTCACCAACTTCGACGCTGCGCAGATCGACGATCATCTCGACGCGGGCTTGCGCCCCAGCGTCATCCTGATGAACCCGCCGTTCTCGGCTGTGGCCAATGTCGATGGTCGGACGACCGAAGCCACGGCCCGGCATCTGCGCTCGGCGCTTGCGCGGCTGGCGCCCGGCGGTCGCCTGATTGCGATCACAGGGGCGAGTTTCGCGCCCGACGCCCCCGCTTGGGCCGAGACCTTCACCCGCCTGACCGAGCGCGCGCATCTGGTGTTCACAGGTGCTGTGTCAGGTGCCGCCTTCGCCAAGCACGGCACCAGCTTTGAAACCCGCCTCTCGGTCTTCGACAAATGCCGGGGCGGCGAACGGGGCGGCATCACGGCTGATCTGTCGCGCGCACTGTCGCCCGATGTTGCCAAGCTGATGTCCCTGATCACCACCCATGTCCCCCCGCGCCTCGCGCTGGACCCGGACACGACGGCAGCAATTCTTCCCACCTCCCCCTTCCCGGGAAATCCTGCCCGCACCATGCGCACTGCCGTCAGCCCATCGCGCGCCACGCCTGCAACACCCCCCACCAACACCGCGCTGCAGATCGAGGCCGCGGACCTCGCCTACAACCTGCGCAATGCCACTGAGGACGATGCAAGCGCGCGCCTTTCGGATGCAATTTATGAGACCTTCCGGCTGCAGGCGATTGATATCCCCGGGGCGGAACCGCACCCGACCAAGCTTGTGCAATCGGCGGCGATGGCCTCGGTCGCGCCGCCAAAACCCAGCTATCTCCCGAAGCTGCCAGCGGCAATCCTGCGCGACGGTCTGCTGTCCGATGCCCAGCTCGAGACCGTGATCTATGCGGGCGAGGCGCATAACGCATATCTCGCGGGCGCGTGGACCGTAGATGAGACCGGCGACATGGTTTCCGCAGCGCCCGACGATGCCGCGGACGCCATCCGGTTCCGTCGAGGTTTCTTCCTCGGGGACGGCACCGGGGCGGGAAAGGGCCGCCAGTCCGCCGGGATTTTGCTCGACAACTGGGCGCAGGGCCGCCGCAAGGCACTCTGGATATCAAAGAGCGACAAGCTTCTGGAAGATGCGCAGCGCGACTGGTCAGCCTTGGGCCAAGAGCGCTTGCTGGTCACGCCATTGTCGCGTTTCGCCCAGGGCAAGGACATCCCGCTCACCGAGGGCATTCTGTTCACAACCTATGCCACACTGCGCTCAGAGGAGCGCGGGGCCAAGAAATCCCGTGTCGACCAGATCGTCGACTGGCTCGGGGCTGATTTCGATGGGGTGATCCTGTTTGACGAAAGCCATGCCATGGCCAACGCCGCCGGATCAAAAGGGGATCGCGGCGACACTGAAGCCTCGCAGCAGGGCAAGGCAGGCCTGCGCTTGCAGCACAAACTTCCCAATGCCCGTATTGTCTATGTCTCGGCCACCGGGGCGACCTCGGTCCACAATCTGGCCTACGCGCAACGCCTTGGGCTCTGGGGTGGCGGGCCCTGCGCTTGCGCTCCGGGCGTTCAGGATTTGCAAAGCTCCACTGGAGCTTCGCCTGCCCCATTGGGGCACCATCCTTCACTCCCGTTTGCGACCCGGGCTGAGTTTGTCGAGGCGATTGAGGCGGGCGGCGTCGCTGCAATGGAAGTTCTGGCCCGCGATCTGCGATCCCTCGGCCTCTATACCGCCCGCTCGCTCTCCTATGACGGCGTCGAATACGAAATGCTGGTGCATGCCCTGACCCCTGAACAGCGTGGCATCTACGATGCCTATGCCGGGGCTTTCGCCATCATCCATAACAACCTCACGGCGGCTATGGAGGCGGCCAACATTACCGGTGAAAGCGGTGGCGCGCTGAACCGCCAAGCCAAATCCGCCGCCCGCTCAGCCTTTGAATCGGCCAAGCAGCGGTTCTTCGGTCATCTTCTCACCTCGATGAAAACCCCCACCCTTATCGCCGCCATCGATGCCGATCTGGCGTCAGGCCATGCGGCCGTGATCCAGATCGTCTCCACCGGGGAGGCGCTGATGGAACGTCGACTGGCTGACATTCCCACCGACGAATGGAATGATGTCAGGGTCGACATAACGCCTCGGGAAAGCTGCCTTGATTATTTAGAGCATTCCTTCCCGGTGCAGCTCTATGAACCCTTCACCGACAGCGAGGGCAATCTGTCGTCCCGGCCCGTCACCCGCGATGGCCAGCCCGTGGAATGCCGCGAGGCGGTCCGCCGCCGCGATGCGCTGATCGAACACTTGGCCAGCCTGCCACCCGTACCGGGGGCGCTTGACCAGATCGTGCAGCGCTTTGGCACCGATATCGTGGCCGAAGTCACCGGCCGCTCCCGCCGCATTGTACGCAAGGGCGAGGGGCATGCCGCCCGTCTTGTGGTTGAGTCCCGGGCAGGGTCGGCCAACCTCGCGGAAACCGCCGCTTTCATGGATGATCAGAAGCGCATCCTGATTTTCTCGGAGGCAGGCGGCACGGGCCGCAGCTACCACGCCGATCTCGGTGCCAAGAACCAGCGTCTGCGGGTGCATTACCTCCTCGAGCCGGGCTGGAAAGCCGATGCGGCGATCCAAGGTCTTGGCCGCACAAACCGCACCAATCAGAAGCAGCCGCCGCTTTTTCGCCCCGTGGCCACCGATGTGAAGGCAGAAAAACGGTTCCTGTCGACCATCGCCCGCCGCCTCGACACGCTCGGGGCGATCACGCGCGGTCAGCGCCAGACCGGCGGACAGGGGTTGTTCCGGCCCGAGGACAACCTCGAGTCGCCTTACGCTCGCGATGCGCTGCGCCAGCTCTACCGCCGCCTCCATCGTGGCGACGTGGTGGGGTGTTCGCTGATGGCGTTTGAAGAGGCCACGGGCCTCAACCTTTGCGATGACAATGGTCTCAAGGACGATCTGCCGCCGATCACTACTTTCCTAAATCGTTTGCTTGCGCTCACGATCAGCATGCAGGGCGTCCTGTTCTCGGCTTTTGAGGAGTTGCTCGAACAGCGCATTGAAGGCGCCATCGCCGCCGGAGTCTATGACCTCGGGCTGGAGACTCTCCGCGCCGAAAGTTTCCGGGTCACCGATCGCAAGGTCATCTACACCCATCCGGGCTCCGGCGCGGAAACCCAACTGCTGACCATCGCGCAAAAGCTGCGCAATGCGCCGCTGTCACTGGCCGATGCGCTCGACTGGCTGGAAGACCCCAAAGCCCGGCTTCTGGTCAACAGCCGATCGGGCCGCGCGGCGGTGCAGGTCTCGGCCACCAGCCTGATGCTGGACGACGGCACCATTGAGCCGCGATTGCGATTGATCCGTCCAACCGAGGCCAGCACTTTCCCGGTCAAGATGATGGAGGACACGCATTGGCTCGAAGCGGACCGCGCATCGTTCGTGGCAGCCTGGACCACGGAGCTGGCCGAAGTGCCCGAGTTTTCGGAATCTACGCTGCACATCGTAGCAGGCTTGCTCCTGCCAATCTGGAAGCAACTGCCCCAGGATGAAACCCGGGTTTACCGTCTGCAGACGGATGACGGTCAGCGTATCATCGGCCGCCGGGTCTCGCCCGCCTGGGTCGCAACCACGCTGGCGGCAGATGCGCCAACGCTTTCAGCGGCGCAGGTCCACGCCCTCGTTCTTGAGGGCAAGACCGTGGTGCAACTGGCCGAAGGGCTGGAGCTGCACCGTTCCCGCGTCATGGGGGTCAACCGGATTGAGCTATCCGGCTTTACGGAAAGCCAGAAGGACCGGCTCAAGGCCGATGGCTTCTTTTCGGAAATCATCGCCTGGAAACTGCGGCTGTTCTGTCCGACGGATTCCAGCGGGATCAAAGTGCTCGATCAACTGCTTGCACGTTTTCCACTGCTTGCCCTACATGCACGCAAAGGTTGATTGGTGTGGTCATGTCATTGGAAACAGATGCGCTTCTCAGCGCACTTGCGCAAAATGCCGAACAGGTTTGCCGTCATTACCTTCCCGCCGGGCGGCGGGAAGGGTCTTACTGGATGGTGGGTGATCTGCAGAATAATCCCGGACGGTCGCTGTTCGTGCGGCTGACCGGCCCCACATCTGGGCCGGGTGCGCGCGGCAAGTTCACCGACGGAGCTACGGGTGAACATGGCGACCTGCTCGACATCATTCGCGAGCGGACGGGGATCACGCGCTTTCCCGATCTTCTGGCAGAGGCCCGGGCCCATCTTGGCCGCCCGCAGCCGGTTGTTCTTGAGATGCCGTCGCCAAGAAAGGACAAGGCCCCCGGCGGCACACCAGCCGCCGCATCGCGCTTGTTTGCAGCCTCTGCGCCGGTTGCAGGCACACTTGCAGAAACCTACCTCACCTCCCGGGGCATCAGACATTTGGGGGCGAGTTCGGCCCTGCGCTTCCACCCGAAGTGCTGGCATCGGGACGAGGGCCAGACCAAGCCTGTCCCCAGACCGGCAATGATCGCGGCGGTCACCGATGGGGGAGGGGCCTTGCAAGGCGTGCATCGCACCTGGCTTGCACCTGACGGTCAGGGAAAAGCAGGTGTCGCCACGCCGCGTCGGGCCATGGGTCACCTTCTGGGCAATGCCGTCAGGTTCAGCCCGTGTGACAAAGTCCTCGCACTGGGTGAAGGCATCGAGACCATGCTGTCCGTTTCCCAAACGGCCCCCGGCCTTCCGGTCTGGGCAGCGCTCTCGTCTGGTCACCTCGGAGCCGTCTTGCTGCCGGAGGGATTGCAGCGCCTCTACATTGCCGTTGACCGCGATCCCGCAGGCCATCGCGCGGCGGAGAGGTTGAGCGCCAGGGCAGCAAAGGTCGGGGTGCAGGTCATCGTGCTCGAGCCAAGGCTTGGGGATTTCAACGATGATCTGCGGGCGTACGGGTCTGAGGCGCTGCGCGAGCATCTGGCAGAGCAGATCGGTCCTGAAGATCAGCATTGTTTGCAGATCTGAAGCTCAAAAGCGCAAACCGCAGTCTGAAACGGCAGGGCAGGGGACAAGTTTCCCTGTCCGGCGTTGGGTCGTCACCTCTTGCCTCTTCCCGGGCAACTCCTCCACGCAGACACCCGCACGTCCTTCAAGAGATGGGCAGGCGGCCGTCAAAGGGGTCGCCCCTTCAAGGACGGGGGACGGCTGATTTCCGCCGCGCACGAAGGCGTGCGCTTTGCATCGCGAGAGACAAATCAGCCGCCCCCCGTCCTCCTCCACATGCGTTCCGGCCCCGAAGAGGGGGTGAAGGGGCGTCCCCAGTGACAGCTTCCGCAGCCCATGAAGGCCGCGCGGGATGACGCGCGGACGCGTAAAGGCCCGGAGGCAAGAAACCGATGACCACCCAATTCCAGAACGAAGACTTTCACCGCAACCAAAGCCTATCCCAGACCGCCTGGGCGCTTCAGGAGCTTCAGCTCTACGGCACACGGGCGTTTCAGGACGAGGTCGATCTGCGCCCGATGCCGGAGCCCGAGCGCCTCATCGACGCCGTCACCGATATCTTCGATGCCATCGCCGCAACCCTTGGCGACACCCGTATGGAACCCGACCTCGAAGAACTGCTCTGGGGCCAGGTCAACCTTTTCCACCGCGCGGCTGCCCGTGTTGAGCGGTTGCTCGACGACAATGAAGTGGCGCAGCACCGCCTGCAGCGTGAACAAGACGGGTCCGAGGTGAAATCGACAGAACTTGAGCGCCTGACGGGTGAAGGCACGACCCTCGTTGAGCGGCGCCATTGTCTGGAAGCCTTCCGCGACCGCAGCGCTGAGGCGTTTGAGGTGCACACGGGCTCAACCTGGCGGCCTCGCTCCGGATCGATGGTGAACCACCGGCACCTCACCGCAGCGCTGATCGACAGCCGCGATTTCCTGGCCGCCAAGCGCCGCGCAGAGACCGAGGTGATGCTGCCCGCCGGCCCCAAGGTTGCCCTCACTGGTGGGACCGACTTTAACGATCACCGCCTGATCTGGGGCAAGCTCGATCAGGTCCGGACCAAATATCCCGACATGGTCCTTCTGCACGGTGGAAGCGGCAAGGGGGCCGAGCTCATCGCCGCCAAATGGGCCGAGGCCCGGGGCGTGACGCAGGTCGCCTTCAAACCTGACTGGACCAAGCACGCCAAAGCCGCACCCTTCAAGCGCAACGACGCCATGCTGGATGTGCTCCCGGTGGGCGTCCTCGTCTTCCCTGGCAATGGCATTCAGGAAAACCTCGCCGACAAGGCCAAGAAGCTGGGCATCCCGGTCCTGAAGTTCGAGAAGGGGGCGTAAGCCCCCTTTCTATCGACACCAGCGCACTGGTAAATTTTTGTAGTCGCGGCCATGGGGGTTCATCGCTAAGTTGATGAAATACATAGTCAGGGGTGTTTATGACTGCCATCGACCGAATCCTACAGACTTACCGCGACGCTGCAGTTACTGAGCGTGAAAAGGGCACCTATTTCGAACGGTTGGCCCTCGTGTTTTTCATGAATGATCCTGTTCAGTCAGAAGAATATGACGCGGTCTGGACTTGGTCCGATTGGGCAAAAAACAATCGCCGCGACGGCAAAGATGTCGGTATCGACTTGGTTGCAAAGCTGCGCAATGAGGAAGGCTTCGCAGCCATTCAGGCAAAGTTCTATGCCGCAGATGCCCGTATCCAGAAAGTCCACATCGACAGTTTTATTTCGGCCTCTGGCAAGGAGCCTTTCCGTAGGCGTGTCGTTCTTGACACGACTGAAAATGAATGGGGAACAAACGCCGAGGAAATGATCAGGGACCAGGTGATCCCGGTCGTGCGCATCGGTCTGACAGACCTTCGCGAAAGCCGGATCGATTGGACAATTTTTGAGGCGCGCGGCGAAATCGTCCTTAGCGCCAAGAAGTCCCTTCTGGACCATCAGAAGGATGCGCTGGCAGACGTCAGCAAGGGCCTCGCCGTGGCCGACCGCGGTAAGATGATCATGGCCTGCGGCACAGGGAAGACCTTCACATCGCTGAAAATCGCCGAAACCGTCGCAGGCAAAGGCAAGCGTGTTCTGTTCATGGTGCCGTCGCTAGCATTGATGTCCCAGACAGTGCGCGAATGGACCAATGACACTGAAACACCAATCCGCGCCTTCGCTGTCTGCTCCGACGCCCATGTCGGAAAACGCCGCAAAAGTACGGACGACATTGCGGAAATCGAAATCCATGATCTGGCGTTTCCCGCGACGACTGATCCGGTCAAGGTGGCCGAAAAAGCAGGCGAGGACGATCCGGAGCGGATGACTGTCATCTTCTCGACCTATCAGTCCATCCTCACCCTGACCCGCGCGCAGGAAGCGGGACTGCCCGAGTTCGACCTGATCATCTGCGACGAGGCGCACCGCACCACTGGTGCTACCCTCGACGGCGAGGAAGAGTCGAACTTCGTCAAGATCCACAGCAATGACAATGTGAAGGCTCGCAAGCGCCTTTACATGACTGCGACGCCCCGGATTTTCGGCGACAATGTCCGCAGCAAGGCGGATGAGGTCGGCGCCGAACTGGCCTCGATGGATAACCCGGCCCTGTTTGGTGAGACGCTGTTCTATCGCGGCTTCGGCTGGGCGGTGCAAAACGGTCTGCTGACCGACTACAAGGTCATCGTGCTGGCCATGGATGAGGGGCTTGTCAGTGCGGCCGTGCAAAAGCGCCTCGGCGATGCGGGCAGCGAATTGGTCCTGGATGACGCGACCAAGATCATCGGCTGCTACAAGGCGCTGACCAAGATCGACCTGAAGGCTGACGTTTCGACCGATCCGCACCCGATGCGCCGCGCGCTGGCCTTCGCGAAGGACATCCGCAGCTCCAAACTGATCCGAGATGAATTCTCCGCCGTGGTCGATGAATACCTCGGACAGGACAGCCTGGTCGAAAGTGACGAACCGTCCGACCACCTCCAGTGCGAGATCGAGCATGTCGATGGCACCTTCAACGCCAAGACCCGCGGCGCTCTGCTGGATTGGCTGAAGGCAGATGCTGGCGAAAATACGTGCCGTATCCTGACCAACGCCCGCTGCCTGTCCGAAGGCGTCGACGTGCCTGCCCTCGACGCGATCATGTTCTTGCACCCGCGCAAAAGCCAGATCGACGTGGTGCAATCGGTTGGCCGCGTCATGCGCAAAACTGACACCAAGAAGATGGGCTATGTCATCTTGCCGGTAGGTGTCCCCGCCGGTGTGCCGCCCGAACAGGCGCTGGCCGACAACGAACGCTACCGCGTCGTCTGGCAGATTCTGAACGCCCTGCGCGCCCATGATGAACGGTTCGACAGCACCATCAACAAGGCGTCGCTGGGCCAGGACATCTCAGACAAGGTTGAGATCGTTGGCATCAACGCCGATTCAGAAGAACTGCGATCCGTCACCGCCGTCGTCCAGAAACTGCCGAACAAAACCAAGGCCGCTGGTTCCGGCATTGGCGCGGGCAACGGTGGCCCCGACGATGATGTCATCGAAGGGCCCAAACCGACCCAAACCGAAATGACCTTCTCGATCGACGAATTTTCCCGCGCCATCATGGCCAAGATTGTCAAGAAGTGCGGCACCCGCGATTATTGGGAGGACTGGTCCGCCTCCATCGCCGAGATCGCCAAGAACCACATCACCCGCCTGACCGCCCTGCTGAAAGACCCCGACACCGAGGCCCGCCGCGCCTTTGATGCCTTCCTTGGCGAGTTGCGCGACGATCTGAACGACACCATCTCCGAAGGCGACGCCATCGAGATGCTGGCCCAGCACATCATCACGCGCCCCGTGTTCGAGACCCTGTTCGAGGGGCACAAGTTCACCGCCGAAAACCCGGTCTCACGCGCCATGCAGCGCGTGCTGGATGTGCTGAACGAGGCCAATCTCGACAAGGAATCCAAAGACCTCGAAAAGTTCTACGCCAGCGTCAAGATGCGCTCACAAGGCATCACTGACCCCCAGGCCAAGCAAAAGCTGATCGTCGAGCTTTACGACAAGTTCTTCCGCCGCGCATTCCCCCGCACCACCGAAAAGCTGGGCATCGTCTACACGCCCGTCGAGATCGTCGATTTCATCATCCATTCGGTAAACGAGGTGCTGCAATCCGAATTCGGCCAGACCCTCGGCTCCCCCGGCGTCCACATCATCGACCCCTTCACCGGCACCGGCACCTTCATCACCCGCCTGCTGCAATCCGGCCTGATCGCGCCCGAAGAGATGGAGCACAAGTTCCGCCACGAAATTCACGCGAATGAGATCGTGCTGCTGGCCTATTACATCGCCGCGATCAACATCGAGGCGGTCTATCACGGGCTTCAGGGCGGCGACTATGTGCCGTTCGAGGGCATCTGCCTGACCGACACCTTCCAGATGTATGAAAGCGACGACTTGATTTCGCATTACATGCCGGACAATTCCGAGCGGAGGAAGCGGCAAAAGGCGACGGATATTTGCGTAATCGTGGGGAACCCACCTTATTCCTCTGGCCAGAACAGCGCGAACGACAACAATGCCAACGTCGCCTACCCAACACTCGATGGACGTATCCGCGACACCTACGCGGCCAAATCCACTGCCACCAACAAGAACGCTCTATATGACAGCTACATCCGTGCCATTCGTTGGGCCTCTGACAGGATCGGCGATGCGGGCGTCATGGCCTATGTTACCAATGCTGGCTGGGTTGATGGCAACGCTGCGGACGGGCTTCGCGCTTGTCTTGCTGCCGAGTTCAGCGAACTTTACATCTTCCATCTCCGTGGCAACCAACGCACCAGCGGCGAACTGTCACGTCGCGAAGGTGGAAAAATCTTCGGATCAGGCAGCCGAGCGCCCATTGCCATCAGCGTTCTGGTCAAGAACCCAGACGCGACGCAACACGGGCGCATCCACTTCCACGACATCGGGGACTATCTCGACCAGAAGGAGAAGCTGGCGATCATCCGCGATTTCAGAAGCATCGGCGGAATTGCGGCGTCGCAAGGTTGGACACAGATTGAACCGGACGAGCATAGCGACTGGCTGAAGCAGCGAGATGGTAGCTTCGACGCGTTCATAAAGGTTGGAGATAAGAAGGATCGCAATGCCTCAGTGATCTTTGAAAACTATTCTAGAGGAATCGAAACAGCTCGGGACTCGTGGGTATACAATTCATCTAAGGAAAGAGTGGCACAGAACGTTTCCAGAATGATCGATTTCTACAACGCTGAGCTGGACAGAACAGCAAAACTCGACCTCCCTAGCGGGCAGGACTTAAGGGAGAAGTTCCTTCGAGATGTGGTAAGCAATGACGGTAAGAAAATAAGCTGGTCCAGTAGCCTTATTTCAGACCTCGCCAGGGGTCGGCGTGCCAAGTTCGATGAACTTGGATTGTCGAAATCTCTCTACCGGCCCTTCTTTAAGCAGTGGGTCTTTAGAGCGCCCATGCTGATCCATAGAATGGGCCAGATGGGGCAAATCTTCCCTGAAACCGAAGAAAAAAACTTTGCGATCTGGATTTCTGGAATGGGTGTCCCCACTCCATTTTCTTGCACAATGAGCGATGTTATTCCCAGCTCACAAGGGCCAGAAAAGCCTCAGTGCTTTCCTCTCTATCTTCATGAAGAAGCTGTGCAGAACGATAGCGATCTGTTCGCTTCAGTTGGCGGCAATCTTTCTGTGCGCTCGAGCGTCACCGACATTGGCCTGAAACACTTCCAAGATGCCTATCCTGGCGAGACGATCACCAAGGAAGATCTGTTCTACTATGTCTACGGCCTGCTGCATTCCGAGGATTACCGCGCGAAATACGCCGACAACCTGTCCAAGGAACTGCCCCGCATCCCCCGCGTCAAAACCGCCGCCGACTTCTGGGCCTTCAGCCACGCCGGTCGCACCCTGGGCGATCTGCATGTAAACTATGAAACGGTCGAACCCTACCCGGTCACGATCAAGCAAGGCGACCTGCGCCTCGCCGACACCAAGAACCCCGAGGCCTTCTACCGCGTCACCAAATGGGCCTTCGGCAAGACCGGCAAGGACAAAGACAAAACCACCGTCATCTACAACCCCAACATCACCATGCAGGACGTGCCCTTGGAGGCTTACGATTACGTCGTCAACGGCAAACCCGCCCTTGAATGGGTGATGGAACGCCAGGTGGTCAAAACCGACAAAGCCAGCAGCATCGAAAACGACGCCAACCGCTATGCCAACGAGACGATGAACAACCCCGCCTACCCCATGGAACTTTTCCAACGCGTCATCACCGTCAGCCTGCGAACCATGGAAATCGTGCGCGCCCTGCCAAAGCTGGAGGTGATGGCATGAATATCCTTCGGCTGTTGATCGCCCTTGTTTTGATCCCGACCAGCGCGAGCGCGCAACAGGGGTTCAGCTGTTCCTACGGTGACCGCGGAGCATGCCTTGGATTTGGCGATACGGTCTGTTCGAGCAGCGGCATGTGCGTCGACCAGAACGCGGCCTGTTTTGACAAGTACCAATGCAATTTCGAAGGCTTCACCTGCAAATCGAACGTGACCGAATGTGCTGAGGCGCACAACAAGTTGCTGGGTGAGAACAACACTTTGGTCGATGAATACAATGACCTGCTCAAGAAGCACAAAGAGCGTAACCGACCGATTGGCACCGCCTTCTGACGCACGAGATTTTCCGCTAAGCCACTGTCGTTATTGACGTCGTTAACGACGTCGTTTGCGGTGGGGATTATATGCGACAAGAGATTTTGACAGGTGCTGAACGGCGGCGCCGGTGGTCGGATGTTGAGAAGCGTTCGATCCTGAGCGAGGTTGGTTTGCGCGGGGCGACGGTCGCCGAGGTTGCTCGTCGGCATGATCTGACGCGGCAGCATCTCTACCAATGGCGTGCGGAGTTGCGCAAGCGCGGCGAGGGCCTGTCAGATGACGCGGGCTTTCTGCCAGTGGAAATTTCTGCTCCTGTCACGCCTTCTCCAGCCACGATGAGTTTCGAGATTGTTCTGGCGAATGGGCGGCGGTTGCGTGGGATCGACGGGCTTTCGGCATCTGGCCTAGCGCAACTGATCCGGGTTGTGGAGAGCGCATGATCGGTCCTGGGAACGGGGTGCGAGTGTTCATCGCAGCGGGGATCACCGACATGCGCTGCGGCATTGCGGGTCTTTGTGCACGGGCGAAGCGGCTGCTTGAAGAGGATCCGGCCAGTGGAGCGGTCTTTGTTTTCCGGGGACGGATGGGTGATCGGCTGAAGATCCTGCACTGGGATGGGCAGGGTTTTTGCCTTTACTACAAGGTTCTGGAGCGCGGTCATTTTCCCTGGCCGAAGGCCACCACGGGAAAGGTTGCGCTGACCCCGGCGCAGCTGTCTATGCTGTGGGAAGGGATGGATTGGCGCCAGCCACAGTGGACCAGCGCGCCGACGCGGATGTAGATTTCGGCGGCATTTCCTTTTGTTTTCATGGACTTTTGTGCCGATTTGCGGTAGCTGAACCCATGACGAATGAAGCATCTTCCTTGCCAGATGACCCCCAGGCCCTGAAGGCGCTGGTCCTTCAGTTGCAGGGTAGTCTGCGCGCCCATGATCTGCTGGTCCAGGCCCTGCGGCTGCAGATCGCACGGCTGAAGCGGCAGAAGTTTGGTGCCAGTTCCGAGAAGATTGCCCGCGAGATCGAGCAACTGGAACTGGCTCTTGAGGGGCTTCAGATCGCCCAAGCCGAAGTCGCACCCGATTTGGAACCCGCGACCGTGGAGATCGCCACTGAGGCTGGTGACCCGGCTGACGAGATGATCAAGACCCCACGCCGCCGTCCCCGTGTTGCGCCCGATACGCCTCGTGAGCGGCGCGAGATGGACCCCGGTGACACATGCCCGGACTGCGGCGGTGTCTTGCGTCTGGTGGGCTGCGATGTGAGCGAGATCCTCGACATGATTGCCGCGCAGATGAAGGTGGTCGAGATAGCTCGGCTGAAGAAGTCCTGCCGCTGCTGCGAGAAGATGGTGCAATGCCCTGCGCCGAGCCGCCCGATCCCCGGCAGCCTTGCGGGGCCGAGTCTTCTCGCCTTCATCCTGGTGTCCAAATACGACGATCACCTTCCGCTGTATCGCCTGAACGAGATATTCGCCCGGATGGGTGCCGATATACCAGACAGCACCCTGTCAGGTTGGTGCGGCGGCGCCATGAAGACCCTGACTCCGCTGGTCGATCTCCTGCGGGCTGATGTGATGGCCTGTGACCTACTGCATGCCGATGACACCCCGATCCGCGTGCTCGACCGGGCGAAGGCCGCGGGTGAACTGGGCAAGGGCGTCAAGGAGGGCCGCATCTGGGCCTATGTGCGCGACCAGCGGCCCTGGTCGGGGACAGCACCACCGGGCGTGGCCTACTACTTCTCGCCCGACCGCAAGGGTGAACACCCGCGAAAGCATCTCAGGAACAGCAAGGGCATCCTGCAAGCCGATGCTTACACCGGGTTCAGGGACCTGTATCAGCCGGGCATCAATGGCACCGCCCAGTTCCGCGAGGCCGCCTGTTGGGCGCATCTGCGCCGCGACTTTCATGACGTCTGGAAGCCTACGCAGTCCGACACCGCCCGTGAGGCACTGGACCGGATCGGCGCGCTTTACGACATCGAGGCGCAGGTCAGCGGTCGACCCGCCACCGAACGCCACGCCGTCCGGCAGGCTCATAGCCGGCCTAAGGTAGAAGCCTTCAAGCTCTGGGCCGAAGACAACCTGCGCCACATCTCGGGCAAGGGCGACCTCGCCCAAGCCTTTCGATACGCCCTGAACCGCTGGTCGTCCTTCTGCCTTTTCCTGGACGACGGCCGCGTGGCCATCGACAACAATCCCGCCGAGCGCGCCATGCGGCCGATCGGAATTGGTCGCAAGAACTGGCTTTTCGCGGGCAATGATGCAGGCGGTGAAACCCTCGCCAAGGCGATGACCCTGATCGAAAGCGCCAAGCTGAGCGGCCTCAATCCACAAGCCTACCTCGCCGATGTCCTCGCCCGCATCAACGACCACATCGCGCCACGCCTCTACGAACTGCTTCCATGGAACTGGAAGCCGCTGCCTGTCGACGCAGCAAACAAGATCGCAGCCTGACCTGAGAACATCATCCTGACCGCATGATCGCCGTCCATAGCGACGTCAAACGTGCCACCCGACATTCGGGTGAAAACCGCAAGGCGGTCCCAATCGGTCGGTTACCAAAGAGCTGGCCACAGATTTTGATGAAATGATTACAGCAGCCCGTGCGCTGAAGTCCGACTACGACCGATTGGAAGCCAGCCTCGCCGACATGGAAACCTGCCTGCTCTATGCCAGCACGCTTGATGATGCGAAGCTTTGTACGCCCTAAGGTTTCCCTGCTTCCGAGGATGCCCCCCACCTGCTAGATTCAGAGCATCTAAGCGTCCGGTAGCAATGTCCAAATCGCCCGACCAGTTCGAAGTCTTTCCCCGTCTGCTGCATTTGCGTCGGCTCGACCCCGCGCGCAACGTGCGGCGCTATTATCTGTAGCGCGACAAACTGGATGAGAACTGCGCGTCAATCTGGATGGTGATCGTGTGTCGCAGTGAATTGAGGATCGCGGCTTTGGGTGTCGCGCGCAAGTGGTGTTTTTGGAGTTGATTGTCGCGGCGCGTCAATCTGTCTGTGTTTTGAGTGTCGCGCGTGATGCTGGTCTGCCGGGACCCCGCTGATGATCGATGGCTTCCCTCCTGCGATAGCTTTCGACGTTGAGTTCGAGGATGGTTGAATGGTGCACGAGCCTATCGACGGCGGCGAGAGTCATCGCCGGGTCGGGGAAGATGCGGTTCCAATCGCCGAAGGGCTGATTTGCGGTGATGGCGATGGAGCGTCGTTCGTATCGGGCGCTGATCAATTCGAACAGGACGCTGGTTTCGGGCTGGTCCTTGGTGACGTAGGCGAGGTCATCGAGGATGATGAGCTGGTACTTGTCGAGGCGGGCGATTGCTGCCTCGAGAGCGAGTTCGCGCCGCGCGACCTGCAGTTTCTGGACCAGATCGGTGGTGCGGGTGAACAGGACGCGCCAGCCATTCTCGATCAGGCCGAGGCCGATGGCGGCGGCCAGATGGGTTTTTCCACCGCCGGGCGGACCGAACAGGATCAGGTTGGCGCCGGCTTCCAGCCAGCTGTCTGCGGCGACGAGGGCCATGACCCGGGCTTTGGAAATGGTCGGCACCGCGTCGAAGTCGAAGCCGGACAGGGTCTTGCCCGGCGGCAGGCGTGCTTCGGCGAGGTGGCGTTCGATCCGCCGTTGCCCGCGTTCAGCGACCTCATGTTCTGCGAGGGCTGCGAGCAGCCGCGCGGCGGGCCAGCCTTCCTTGTCGGCCCGTTCAGTGAAGCTAGACCAGAGGTGCTTGATGGCTGGCAGACGCAGTTCATTGAGCAAAAGGTTCAGACGTGCCGCGTCGATGGGATCAGAGGCGGTCATGCGGCTTCTCCTGTCGGCACGGCAGCCAGAAGGGCGTTGTAGTCACTGAGCGGAGTTATCAGCACGGTGATATTGGGCAAGGTGGCGGGATCGGGTGAGAACCGCGCCCGCATTGCCGCCATATCCGGCAGTTCGCCGGCAGCGATGAGGTCGCAGATGA
>JBBRKS010000080.1:0-17382 GCA_038231775.1 Rhodobacterales bacterium
CGAGATCATGTTCGGCCGCCTGAAAGACTGGCGCAGGGTCGCAACCCGCTACGACAGATGTCCCAAGGTCTTCCTCTCAGCCGTAGCCCTCGC
Source organism: Rhodobacterales bacterium (assembly GCA_038231775.1). Taxonomy (GTDB): domain Bacteria; phylum Pseudomonadota; class Alphaproteobacteria; order Rhodobacterales; family Rhodobacteraceae; genus Stagnihabitans. The sequence goes on from JBBRKS010000080.1 coordinate 94, forward strand.
CGCAGTCGTCATGTTCTGGCTATGACCCGAGAACGAGTCCTGACCCTACGGCAACTGGCCGGATCGGGCGGCCTTCATAGCGGGGCTGGTGGGTATGCCGTGGCTGATGATTGGGGCGATGATGGGTGGGACTTATGCTGGAATGACCGCCACCACGCACCTGACCGGCAATTGGCTGGTGATCATCTTGGCAGGCCTGCTGGTCGGGCTGGGCACGCGGCTCGCCAATGGCTGCACCTCTGGCCACGGTGTCTGCGGCGTCTCGCGCCTGTCGTGGCGCAGCATCGTGGCGACGCTGTGCTACCTTCTGGCTGGAGGTGTCACGATGGCCCTTTTGCGCCACCTGCTGGGGGTGATCTGATGCTGCGGCTGATCAGCGATCTCAAATGCCGCGCGGTGGGTGATGCCGGGCTGTTGGCATATGGCAGAACTATCGCGCCGCGCCACCTGCTGGGGCTGATCTGATGCTGCGGCTTGCAACCGGGCTGTTGTGCGGTGCGGTCTTTGGGGCCGGGCTTTTGCTGTCTGGCATGACCGACACGATCAAGGTGCAAGGCTTTCTTGATGTGTTCGGCGATTGGGACCCGGCGCTGGCCTTTGTCCTGATTGGTGCCATCTTGCCGATGGCGCTGGCGTGGCGGGTGGCTGCGACGCGCAAAACCTCGCTCCTTGGCTTTGCCCTGCCCGGTCCACCTGCGCGCAACATCAGCCCCGATCTGATCGCAGGGTCAATCCTGTTCGGCATGGGCTGGGCGCTGGCGGGACTATGCCCCGGCCCGGCCCTCGCCTCGCTCAGCTTTGGGGGCGGTGGCGGTCTGGTCTTTCTTATCGCGCTGACGGTCGGTATGGTCAGCGCACCCTATCTGGGCGCAAGGTTTGCGCCACCGTCAGCCCCAAGGAGCAAAATGGACATCCGCGCCCTGACCCCGACTTACGCCGTCTCTCCCCAGATCGACCTTGCCGATCTGGCCGTCATCAAGGCGGCTGGCTTTACCACCGTGATCGACAATCGCCCCGACGGCGAAATCCCCGGGGCCCTGCACGCTGCGGCGATGAAAAGCGCGGCAGAGGCGTTGGGCCTGACCTTTGTGATCAACCCGATCCTGCCCGGCGACTTTTCTGCCCATGTGCTGGCGACCCAGAAATCGGCGGTTGCGGCGTCCATCGGCCCGGTCTTTGCCTATTGCGCCTCGGGCAACCGCTGTTCGTGTGTCTGGGCCCTGATGCAAGCCGGAGAGCGCCCGACCGAAGATCTGATCGGCATCCCCGCCCGTTTTGGCTATAACCTTGAGGGCCTGCGCAGCCGGATCGAAGCGTCTGGTCGCTGACACAGCACCGTTTGCCCGGACTGAGGCTTTCGGAATAGACCCCGACAGGCGGCCTGCGAAACATTGGTGCGACGCAAACAAAGCTTGCTGCGATGCACCTGACCCAAGCCCATTCATGCGCCGATCAATACCCAACCATGGCACAAATCCTGCGCAATCGTAGGCTGCGTTGCTGGCCTGATCGGTTTCCCAATCCTTCAGCGTCCGCCTCAATCTGTGCCGGTGGCTAGAAAATCCGCCATACCGCCGCCAATCGCGGGAAAATCCATCGCCGGGAACCCATTGTCCGAAACAGCGCCAGCCCGGCCACCAAAATCGGCCGACGCGCCAAAACCCCCATCCGCATCTGCACCGTAAGGTGCCAGTACCGACTCGCCAGCGCCCTGCGCCTCGGTGCCTTTTTCGGCCAGCCTGATCGCCCGCATCCCACGGTTCTGGCCCAGCTTGCCATCGGCCACGTGGCGACCGTCAAGACCTTCAAGGCTGATGCGGTCCAGACTGGCGTTTTGCAGCGGCAGTATCATCCCCTCGGCCAAAGCCATCACGTGTGACAGCGGCATCGACAGCCGCGCCAGAACCGCCTCAACCCGCGTTGACGCGCCATTGACGCGGTCCACCAAAGCGCGCGCAAAGGCCGGGCCGTGGTCAGCCAAAGGCGTTTCGGGCAGAAGGGCCGGGCGCGACCCACGCCCCTCTGCGGGCACGGCCAGCAGAATCTCACCAGTGCGCAAACCGCCCGCCAAGGACACCTCGGCCCGCAACAGGCGCAGCGGCACATCCTCCAACAGCAGGGTCAGCGGGCGCGGATCGTCCAGAAATGACGCATAGCGAAACCCCCCGGCCCAGATCAGATCGGCCTCTTCGGCCAGCGACAGTTCAAGACCCGACAGTGCAGCGTCGATGATACCCGCCACCATCGCCCCATCGGTCCGGGTCGGTTTGCGCGGGGCAGAGTCCTGCGACCGGATGCGGCCAATCGTTTGCGCCTCAATAAAGCCCGCAAGGATCGGTTGCGACAGGATGATCGCGCCCAACCCTTCTGCCGGGCCATCCAGAATGGCGATCAGGGCAAAATCGGGCACCAGTTCGGCCAGTTCCGCCAAAGAGCGGCGTTCCACCGCCAAGGCCCGCACATCCAGCGAGACTTTCAGCAGATCACGCGCCGACCGCGCCAGCCCGATGCGCCAGCCCCGGTCAGCCCCCGGCCCGCCCTCAGCCGTGGGCAGACGGGCGGCTGCTATCTTGCGACGGATGATTCCAGCCTCTGCCATCTAAGTCCCTGCCTTGCCTTGTGACAGGATCGGGCAAAGCGGTTAGCAAAGGATTGATTTCGGGCAAAGTTTTGCCAGTTTTCCGACGGAGTTTCGGGCGATGCGGCACCCTTGGCGGCAAAGGCGCGCCACTGGCCCCAATCGCCCCGTTACCGACCCGGACTGGTGCGCGTTTGCCCGCCATGGGGTACCGCCGATCCACCGTAAACATCACTCTGCCAAAACCAGAATTGCCAAAAGCCAAGGGCGGCCCCTGCGGACCGCCCCCGTCACTTTACCTCTCGAAAGCCGAATTCAAGTGTTATTGCAGCGCCTTGTCAGAGATGTCGTGCGTCCAGGCCCCTTCCGGCTCTTTCGTGATGACCGGGTCAGACCCGCCCGACATCAAGGTCGCCACGGTGCGCTTGTAATCCGCCTCGTCCAGCGCGCCGTTTGACCCTGCGGTCAGTTTGGCGACTTCACCCATCATAAACTTCTGGTGCGCTTCGGTCTGGGCACCAGTCTGGTCAGCCTCCAGCACGATGGCGGCCGCGGCATCCGGGTTCGCTTCGGCATCCTTCCAGCCCTTCATCGAGGCGCGTACGAATTTGACCATCTTGTCAGAGAAAGCCGCGTCCTTCAGGCTGTCGCCCAGAACGTACAGCCCGTCTTCCAGCGTCGACACCCCCATGTCTTCATACTTGAAGGTCACAAGGTCATCGGCCTTGATGCCAGCATCCAGCACCTGACCGTATTCGTTGTATGTCATGGTCGAGATGCAGGCCGCCTGCTTTTGCAACAAGGGGTCCACGTTGAAACCCTGCTTCAGCACGGTGACACCGCCCGCGCTGCCATCGGTCTTCAGCCCAAGCTGGCTCATCCACGACAGGAAGGGGTATTCGTTGCCGTAAAACCAGACGCCCAAAGTCTTGTCCTTGAAATCGGCAGGCGTCACGATGCCGGACGATTTCAGGCACGTCAGCATCAGGCCGGAATGCTTGAACGGCTGGGCGATGTTGACCAGCGCCAGTCCCTTTTCGCGTGCAGCCAAGGCGGCTGGCATCCAGTCCACGATCACATCGGCACCACCGCCGGCAATCACCTGTTCGGGCGCAATATCCGGACCACCCGGCAGGATCGTGACATCCAGACCCTCGTCCTTGTAATAGCCCTTGGCGGCTGCCACGTAATACCCGGCGAACTGCGCCTGCGTGACCCATTTCAACTGCAGCTTCACCGTGTCATTGGCGAACGCCGCCCCCGACGCCAAACCAGCCGCCAGCGCGAACGCCGCCGCCGTGATCAGTAGTTTCTTCATCTGATAGACCTCCATGTTAAGTTATCTCCCCCTTTGTGAGGGATGCCAGAAAGTGACGCTGCGTTCCGCCGCCGCCACCAAACCATAAAAGACCGAACCCGCCAGTGCCGCCACCGCAATCTCGGCCCAGACAAGGGGAAGCGCAAGCTGCCCCACCGCCGTAGAAATCCGAAACCCCATCCCAAGGGTGGGAGAGCCGAAATTCTCGGCAACAATCGCGCCGATCAGCGCAAGGGTCGCGGCAATCTTCAACCCGTTGAACAAAAACGGCATCGCCGCAGGCAGGCGCAGCTTGAACAGCGTCTGCCAGTAGCTCGCCCCCCAGGTCGCCATCAGATCACGTTGCATCCGGTCGGATGCCGACAACCCCGCCACCATGTTCACCAGAACCGGGAAAAACACCATGACCACAACGACTGCGGCCTTTGATTGCCAGTCAAAGCCGAACCACATCACCATGATGGGGGCTATCCCTACAATTGGCAGGGCCGCCACAAAGTTGCCGATCGGCAGCAACCCGGCCCGCAGGAACGGCACCCGGTCCACCACAACCGCGACGACCACAGCCGACCCAGCGCCGATCACATAACCCGACAGACCGCCCTTCAGGATGGTCTGCACAAAATCCGCCCATAGGGTCGGCAGGTTGCCCGCTATGGCCACCCCGATCCGGGCGGGCGCAGGCAAGATCACCTCTGGCACCGCAAAGGTTGTCACAACGCCTTGCCACAACACCAGCACCGCCACCCCAAACAGCACCGGAATGACAATCCGCACCGCGCGGCCTTTGGCAAATCTTGACCGCGCCAGACCCGCGTTCACCGCCCAGGCCACCAGCCAAAAGGCGACGGCAAACACCATCATGCCCGCACCCCCATCCGGCCCACCACAACAGCCTCTGACAGCCGCACGATCAGGATCAACACACCCGCCAGAATGGCCGCCGCAAACAGGGCAGCCCACACGATGATCGGTGACCCGAACTGGCTACCAATCAGCATCCTTGCGCCAAGCCCCTCAATCGCCCCGGTCGGCAATTCACCCACAATCGCGCCGACCAGACTTGCCGCAATCCCCACCTTCAGACTGGTGAACAGATAAGGCACCGAGGACGGCAACCGCAGTTTGAAAAACCCCTGCACCTCTGACGCATTATACGTCTTCAACTGGTCCAGTTGCATCTGATCGGGACTGCGCAATCCTTTGATCATGCCAACCAGAACGGGAAAATAACTCAGATACGCCGCGATGATGGTTTTTGACACCAAAGCGTTCGACACGCCCAGATGATCGCCAAAGCCAGCTGAGTTCGACAACACCACAATCATCGGCGCAATCGCAACAACTGGTACGGTCTGGCTGATCACCGCCCACGGCATCAGCCCCAATTCCATCGTCCGGCTTCTGACAATCCCCACTGCCATGGCAATGCCCAGAACTGTCCCCAGCACAAATCCGGAAATCGTCGAAATCAGCGTCACATAGCCATGATAGACAAGCGACTTTTTCGAAGTGACATTATAAGCCGTCACCCCCTTCCACACCTCTGCCACAACCTGATGCGGCGGCGGCAGCACGGGACGCTCTTGCGCCATCGTGTCGGCCAAAAGGCCCGCAAAGGTCACCTCAGTCCCGTTGCGCGTCGCCTGATCATAGGTCCAAGGCGCATTCAGCCAGACCGCGCCCGCATACCAAAGGGCCACAATCACAACCAAAACCGTCAGAACCGGACCGTACTTCATGCCCCGCCCCCGTTCGGCCAGGCAATCATGGTGATCGACACGATGCCCAACACCACCCCGGCCACCTGCAACCCGGTCGGTCGTTCGCCGAAAAAGACAAACGCGATGACGGTGACGGCGACCAATTGGAACACAAGGCTTAGGGCCAGCGCCAGCCCCAGTCCATTTTCGCGCATCACCTTGACCATCAGGAAATTGCCCAGACAAAACGCCGATAGCGCCGCCACCAGCATCAGGCTGCCGCCCTTCGCCGCATAGGTCTTCAAAAGTGAGTTTGCCACCATGAAAACCCCGGTTGAAGCCGCCAGATAAAACAGCACAACGGGATTCATGAACAAACTCCTGTTTCTAAGCGCGTAAAGACCAAACGAAGACAGAATGAAGACGGGTTGAAGATGGCGCTATTCATCAGAATGCCCCGCCCGTAACCCCTCACGCACCCGGTGCGCGATCTGAATAAACGCCGGGCTGTCGCGGATATCCAGCGGCCTGTCGCGTGGCAAAGGGCTGTCGATAATGTCGGTAATCCGCCCCGGACGCGGGCTCATCACCACGATTTTGGTCGACAAATAGACGGCTTCGGGGATGGAGTGGGTGACAAAGGCAATCGTCTTTCCCGTGCGATTCCATAGTTTTAGCAGTTCCTCGTTCAGCCGGTCACGCACAATCTCATCCAAAGCCCCAAACGGTTCATCCATCAAAAGGATATCCGCATCAAACGCCAAAGCCCGCGCGATCGAGGCGCGCTGCTGCATCCCCCCCGACAATTGCCAAGGAAATTTGCGGCCAAACCCGGTCAACTCCACCAGGTCCAGAACCCGTTCGACCCGATCTGCCTGCTCATTCGCCGAAAACCCCATGATTTCAAGGGGTAGCGAGACATTCTTCGCAATCGTTCGCCACGGATAAAGCCCCGCCGCCTGAAACACATAGCCATAAGCCCGGGCCTGCCGCGCCGCATCCGGAGACATCCCGTTGACGGTCAAAGTGCCCCCCGTCGGATGTTCCAATGCCGCAATCGCCCGCAGGAAAGTTGTTTTACCACAACCACTTGGCCCGATAAAACTGACAAACTCCCCCTTGCCGACGGTCAGGTTCACGTCCTTCAGCGCCTGCACCGGACCGTCGCCGGTCTGAAACACCAGATTGACGCCGCGCGCCTCAATAACCGGGCTAGAGTTTAACGTATCCTTCACCCAATTCCCCCTAGCGTTGACGACCCTGCAAGCACCGATGTTTTCTCGCGATAGAATGGTCTGATGCAAGACCGCACCAACATAAACATGAAGATAGCCGGGTCAAAGATCCGGCTGTAAGTCGCGCTGCGTTTCAGCGAGGCGTCCATCACACCCCCGTCGCTGGAATGCCAGTCCGCAGCACCGGCCTTGGTTTTGTCATATCTTTCCAAGCACTTAGCGCCCGGTTGACCGCTGGCCGTGCTTCACGCGCCACAAACTGGCCATGCCCCTCACGGGTTTTCACCACGCCGTCGTCAATCGCCACATGGCCCCGCGTCAGTGTATAGCGCGGCAGGCCTTTGACCTTTTGCCCTTCAAAGACGTTGTAGTCGATTTTTGACTGCTGGGTGGTGGCGAGGATGGTCTTCTCCCGCGCCGGGTCCCAAACCACAAGATCCGCGTCCGAGCCAACCAGAACTGCGCCCTTTTTCGGGTAGCAATTCAGAATCTTCGCGATGTTGGTCGAGGTGACGGCGACAAATTCATTCATCGTTAACCGACCCGTGTTAACTCCGTGCGACCACAGCATCGGCATCCGGTCCTCCAACCCGCCGGTCCCGTTGGGAATTTTCGTAAAGTTGCCCAGACCGGACCGTTTTTGCGCCGTGGTGAACGCGCAATGATCGGTCGCCACACAGGAAAGACTGCCGGACTGCAGCCCGGCCCACAGACTGTCCTGATGTTTCTTGTCGCGGAAGGGGGGTGACATCACCCGACGCGCCGCATGGTCCCAATCGGGGTGGAAATACTCGCGCTCGTCCAGTGTCAGGTGCTGGATCAGCGGTTCGCCCCAGACGCGTTTGCCCTGTTGGCGGGCGCGACGGATCGCTTCGTGGGCGTCTTCACACGAGGTATGCACAACATATAGTGGCACGCCCGCCATGTCGGCGATCATGATGGCGCGGTTGGTCGCCTCGCCTTCAACCTGCGGCGGGCGGGAGTAGGCGTGCGCTTCGGGGCCGGTGTTGCCCTCGGCCAGCAGTCTGGCGGTCAGTTCGGCGACGACATCGCCGTTTTCGGCATGCACCATGGCAAGCCCGCCCAGATCGCCAACCCGTTTGAAAGACTGGTACATTTCATCATCGTTGACCATCAACGCGCCCTTGTAGGCCATGAAATGCTTGAACGAGGTCATGCCGGCCTTGACCGACAGTTCCATATCCTCCCACACTTTCTGCCCCCACCACGTAATCGCCATGTGGTAAGAGTAGTCACAAGAGGCCCGCCCCGATTTGTTGTGCCACATCTGGGCGGCATCCATCAGCCCCTGCCCCTGCCCCGGTAGCACGAAATCGACCAGCATGGTGGTGCCACCGGACAATGCCGCCCGCGTGCCGGATTCAAAGTCATCGGTGGAATACGTGCCCATGAAGGGCATCTCCAGATGCGTATGCGGATCAATCCCGCCGGGCATGATGTAGCAGCCGGTGGCATCGAGTTCCTTCTCACCCTTCAGGTTCGGCCCGATAGCGGTGATGACGCCGTTTTCTATAGCCACATCAGCGGCATAGGTCAGGTCAGCGGTAACGATGGTGCCGTTTTTGATGATGGTGGTCATGTCGATGCTCCATTCAAGCGTTTTCGCCCGTTGTACCACTCGATCCGCGCGTTATTGACGTTCAGACCATGTCGTTCAGCACACTCGAGGAATATCTCACGCCCATCCGTCCAATGGCGGGCTACACTGCGCAGAGCGCGGCAAATGCTTCTCGGCAGATTGCCTCCGTTCTCTTCGTAGACGCGAGCGAAGTGCTCGTATGCCGCTTGCGCCGTGGCTGGTTTCACCCCACCACCCCCGCCACATCCAGCACCGCGTGCAGCAGAACATCCGTCCCCGCCGCAGCCCATTCCGGCGAGATCTCCTCGGCCTCGTTGTGACTTAGCCCTCCGACACAAGGGCACATCACCATCACGGTCGGCGCAACCCTGTTGATCCAGCAAGCGTCGTGGCCTGCTCCACTGATGATGTCCTGATGCGAATAACCCAGCTTTTCAGCAGCTTGCCGGACGATCTTCACAAGGCCTGCATCAAAGATCACCGGGTCGAAATGGCCGACAACCTCTATCGCGACCCCAAGGCCCAGGTCGGCTGCTACCGCATGGGCGGCGCGTTCCACCTCACCTCGCATCAGGTCAAGCTTATTCTGTTCAGGCGAACGGATGTCGACCGTGAACACCACCTTGCCGGGGATCACGTTGCGCGAGTTTGGATAGACCTTGACTTGACCCACGGTGCCGACGGCGCCGGGTTGGTGGCTCATGGCGATCTGATGCACCCGCTCCACCACCCGAGCCATTCCCAAACCGGCATTGGCGCGCATCGCCATGGGGGTACTGCCGGTATGGGCATCAACGCCGGTCAGCGTGATTTCCAACCACCACAGACCTTGGCCGTGGGTGACGACGCCGATGGTTTTACCCTCTGCCTCAAGGATCGGGCCCTGTTCGATGTGCAGTTCCAACATGGCGTGGATTTTGCGCGCGCCCACAACCTCGTCCCCAACCCAACCGATCCGCTGAAGTTCATCGCCAAACAGCAACCCATCCGGATCACGGCGGCTTTTGGCATAGGCTTCGGTGTGCAGGCCCGCAAAGACACCGGAGGCGAGCATGGCGGGGGCAAACCTTGCGCCCTCTTCATTCGTCCAGTTGGCGATGACAATGGGATGCCGGGTCTTGATGCCCCGGTCATTCATCGACCGCACAACCTCTAGCGCGCCCAAGACGCCCAGCACGCCGTCATACTTGCCCCCAGTCGGCTGGGTGTCGAGATGGGAACCCATGTAGACCGGCAGGGCGGCTGCATCCTCACCCGAGCGGGTCATGAACATGTTGCCCATGGTGTCGACGCCCATCGTCAGGCCCGCATCGGCACACCAGCGGGCGAACAGGTGGCGGCCGGCGCTGTCGGCATCGGTCAGGGTCTGGCGGTTGTTGCCGCCTGCGATCCCCGGGCCGATCAGGGCCATCGCCTCAAGGCTGTCCCACAGGCGTGCCGAATTGATGCGCAGGTTTTCACCCGGAACAAGGGTTTTGGGTGCAGGCATTGTCGTCTCCCCTATGTCGCCGGATTGAATCTGGGCTCTTGTTGGCCCTTGCGACGAATCGTTTCCTGACCGTATGGTCAGATCAATTGGCACCATAGCCTGACCAACCGGTCAAGATAATTCTGACGACAGGCCCATGACAGACACCCCCCGCCCTTTGCGCCGCAACGAAATCCGGCAACAGAATGAAACGCTGATCCTGCAGGCAGCCGAGAAGGTGTTTGCCGAGGCGGGGTTCGGCGGGGCGACCATGCAGTTGATCGCCGATCTGGCCGGGCTGCCGAAAGCCAATCTGCACTACTATTTTCCCACCAAAGAAGACCTTTATCGTCAGGTGGTGCGCAATATCTTTGAAATCTGGCTGCATGCGGCGGAAATCATGGACAACGCCCCCGGCCCGGTCGAAGGCATCGGGGCCTATATCGAGGCGAAGATGGAAATCTCACGCCGGCATCCGGATGGGTCAAAGGTCTGGGCCTATGAGGTGATGCACGGCGCGCCTGTCATACAGGATTATCTTGAGACGTCGTTGCGCGAATGGACTGCCGGGCGGGTGCGCCTGATCGAACGCTGGATTGCCGAGGGCAAGATGGCGCGGGTCGATCCGGACCATCTTTTGTACATGTTGTGGGCCGCGACCCAGCATTACGCCGACTTTGGCCATCAGATCGAAACCCTGAACCACGGGCCGCTGACCGACGCCGATTGGCAAAAGGCCACAGACAGTGTCAAGACGATGATCTTGCGCGGCATCGGTGCCGTTTAGCTTGGCGATTGTGCCCGGGCTGCAACGCGCTATTGGCGCCAAAACGGCAACAAACGAGCCCCTGATGGCGCAATAACGTCCTCGATCGGTGCAGCTTTTGCTGCGGACTCTGCCATTTGACCGGCCCACGACGATTGTTGATTTCGGCGCAAATCCGATCCATCCGGCCCCCTATGCCAGCCTTCTGGAGTCAGGGGGCGGTGTTTGACGGCCCGTCCTTGGCGCTCTTTTGCCTTGAACATCTGGTGGGTCGAAAAGCCATTCCCAAAACCCTGCCAGCCGCCTAGGTTGATCGCCTGCGAGCATCACTGAGACGTCCCGCAGGCCCGCCATTACAGGAGCCGACATGACACCCCCAACCCTGGCTGAACTGGATGCCGAAGCCGCCCGCCTGATCCTGCCCGCTTTTGATGAGACGGTGGCTTTGCGTCTGGGGACAGCGCTGGTCAATCTGGCGCAGGTGCGCAACCTTCCCATCGTGATCGACATCCGCGACGCCAACCGCTGCTTTTTTCATGCGGCCTTGCCGGGGTCGGTGGCCAACAATGACAACTGGGCACGGCGCAAATCGAACACGGCGCTGATGATGGGTCAGGCCTCGCTGATCGTGGGGATGCGGAATGTTCAACTGGGCCGCACGCTGGCGCATGACGGGCTTTCCAGCACGGAATATGCCGATCACGGCGGTGCGGTGCCCTTGCGGGTGGCCGGGGGCGGGATGGTCGCGGTCGCAACAGTTTCCGGCCTGCCGCAGGTCGAAGATCACCGGCTGGTTGTCGAGGGGATCACCGCTCTGCTGCTGTGACAGGTCAAGCAGGCTTAAGTTCAGGAGACGACATTGCGCAGCCCTTCCCCTCTGACATTTCCGCTTTTGGCGCTTTTTCTGGTTTCAGCCTGCGTCCTGCACACCAAGACCCCGCTGTTCACCGATGGCAACGCATTGCCGCTGTTTGGCGTGCACCCGGTCACCTTTGCGGTGTTTGACGCCAAGGATGGCAAATGGGTCGCCAATGACGAGCCGATGGCCACCCTGACTCCAGTCGGACGGCACTATGACATGGCGGACCCCTCGGTTTACGATCCGGGCAAGGTCGACAGCTATTATTTCATACCGCTCGACGACCAAAGATTGCTCGTGCAGGCGGTGACGGGGGGCGAGGCCGATTACGCGATTGCGACTTGGGACGGCAAGACACTTCTGGCCAGCCTGTTTGATTGCACAAGGCTGAAGGCGCACGCGAAAGCCGATGACCCGGTGACGTATGACGGCGACAGTTGCGCGCTTTTGCCAGGCGATGCGCTGCCTTTGACGCAGTTTGACAAGCTGGCGCCACGCGCCGGGCCGCCGACGTTAAAGTTTGTGCGGCAGTAGGGGCTATTTCAGTTCTACCTCGACAAAGCTCATCGGGGCGTTGCCGCCATTGACCACATTATGCTCGACCCCGGCGCTGCGCCGATACGCATTGCCTGCGGGCACAAGGACCTGCCGCACCGCGCCACCCGGCTCTTCGATCAGCATCGGGCAGTCGGTCAGGGCGGTGATCACATAGTCATGGCCGTGGCGATGCCATCCGGTTTCAGCGCCGGGGACAAAATCAAAGCGGGTGACGATGACGCGGTCATCATCGACCAGCAGGGTTGCAGTGCAGGGGGTGCGCATCGGGGCCTGTGGGTTGGGTCACCGGTCAATACCTCGCCGCCGCCTGCCGCGCAAAGGCCCTGATCACAAACCTGTTTGCATCCGGCGCGCTTTTGCTGAACTTTGCATCAACCGCCGGGACAGACTGGCACTGGGAAAGACACCGCGAATGCTCAAGCCCAAGACACGCATTCAAGAGCGCAACTCGCGCGCCATTCTGGAGGCGGGTCTGGATGTCTTTGCCCAACACGGCTTTCGCGGCGCGACGCTGGATCAGATTGCCGAGGTGGCCGGGCTGTCGAAACCCAACCTGCTGTACTATTTTCCCTCCAAGGACGCGGTCTATCACGCCATACTGGAGCATCAGTTGCAGACCTGGCTTGACCCGTTGCGCCAGATCGACCCCAAAGGCGATCCGGTTGAAGAGGTGCTGGCCTATGTGCGGCGCAAACTGGAACTGTCGCGCGATTTTCCCCGCGAAAGCCGTCTGTTCGCCAATGAGGTGTTGCAAGGCGCACCGCGTCTGATCTCGGGGATCGCAGGGCCGCTGAAAGCGTTGGTCGATGAAAAGGCCGCCGTTCTGGAGGTCTGGATGGACGAGGGGCGGATTGCCCGGCTGCATCCGGTGCATCTGATCTTTTCGGTGTGGTCGCTGACCCAGCACTATGCCGATTTCGATGTGCAGGTGCGCGCCGTCCTTGGGCCCGGACATGACCCCTTTGCCGAGGCGGGCAGCTATCTGGACCACCTGTTCCGCCGCACGCTTTCGATTGGTTGAAGGATTGCGGTGTAGGGACGGAGCTGCGGTGGGGGCCAAAATCTGCGGATTGGGCTGAAGACCAGCTGTCACCAATCCCCGTCAGAAATCATGCTGACGCAATGCACCGCTGGACGTGGTGCACCTGCGGGTGTAGTCAGCCCTCGAAACAGGTCCACGGCCACGGGTCATGAACGAACAAAACACGTCAGGCGAACCGGCTGCAAGTGAAGCCGGGCAAAACAGTTCCACGCCTGCGGCCGACACTGCGTCAGTCCCGCCAACCGCGCACAGCAAGCCACAAAACATGTGGAAACTGGTGCTGGGTTGCATCGGCGTTGTGTACGGCGACATTGGCACCTCGCCGCTTTATGCGCTCCGGGAATCGCTGCACGGTGCCCATTGGGACGGCAAGAATCCCGAAGACGTGGTGGGAATCGTTTCCTTGCTGCTGTGGACGCTGGTTCTGATCGTTTCGATCAAATACGTGGTTTTGATCATGCGGGCCGACAACCGGGGCGAAGGTGGTACGCTGTCGCTGGTGGCTTTGGTCCAGCAGGCACTGAAGCGCCGCCCGGGTTGGCTGATTGCCATCGGCGTGGTGGGCATCAGCCTGTTTTTCGGCGATGCCATGATCACGCCTGCGATTTCGGTGCTGTCGGCGGTGGAAGGCATGGCCATCGTGGTTCCGGGCTTTTCGCCCTATGTGGTGCCCGCGACACTGGCCATCATCATCGGCCTTTTCCTGTTTCAAGCGCAAGGGACAGAGCGGGTGTCGATTCTGTTCGGGCCGATCATGGTGGTTTGGTTCCTGACCATGGCAGGGTTGGGCCTGATGCATCTCAGCGACGATCCGGCAATTATGGTGGCGCTGAACCCGTTTCACGCGCTGGCCTTTCTGGCCCGGCACCAGTTGGGTTCGTTCTTCGTGCTGGGGTCTGTCTTTCTGGCCGTGACCGGCGGTGAGGCGCTTTATGCCGACATGGGCCATTTTGGCCGCCGCCCGATCCGTTTGGCCTGGGGGATTTTGGTGTTTCCGGCACTGGCGCTCAGCTATCTGGGTCAGGGTGCGTTTGTGATCAACCACCCCGACGCCGTGGTTGACCCATTCTTTCTGATGGCACCGAAAGCGCTGTTGTTGCCGTTGGTTGTGCTGGCCACGGCGGCCACTGTCATCGCCTCGCAGGCCGTCATCTCTGGGGCCTTCTCGATGATGCAGCAGGCGGTCCAGATGGGTCTTTTGCCGAGGCTTGAGATTCGCCACACCTCGGAAACCCAGCACGGGCAGATCTATATGCCGCGGGTGAACATGATCCTGATGCTGGCGGTGATCTGTCTGGTGATCGCGTTCGAATCCTCGACCCGGCTGGCCTCGGCCTACGGGATCGCGGTGACCGGCGACATGGTGATCACCTCAACCCTCGCCTTTATTCTGTTCAGAAAAGCATGGAAGTGGCCGCTTTGGGCTGTGATCGGGGTGATTGCGCCGATCCTTATCGTGGAAATGATGTTCCTTGCAGCCAACCTGATGAAGCTGTTTGACGGTGGCTATGTCCCGGTGGCGATTGCGTCAACCATGTGCGTGATGATCTGGTCATGGGTGCGTGGCACCAAACACGTGAAGAAAAAAGCGGCGGATTCGGCGATATCCTTGGTCAAGCTGATCGCGATGCTGACAAAATCAGAGCCGATGTCGGTGCCGGGTACAGCAGTGTTTCTGACCCAGGACCCCAACACCGCACCGTCAGCGCTGTTGCACAACCTCAAGCACAACCGGGTGTTGCACAGCCAGAATTTCATCGTGACGGTGACTGTGGCCAACACGCCCACCGTGTCGGATGAAAAGAAAATCACGATGGAGCGGCTGTCGGACCGCTTTGTCCGGGTCATGATGAACTTTGGCTATATGGAAACGCCCAACGTTCCGCGCGCCTTGTCGCTGGCCCGCAAGCGGGGCGAAAAGTTCGACATCATGACGACCAGCTTTTTCCTGAACCGTCGCACCTTCCGATCCGCGCGCCATCAGGGCCTGCCGTTCTGGCAAGAGCGTCTGTTCATCGGCCTGTCCAAGTCGGCGGCGGATGCGACGGCGTTTTACTGTCTCCCGTCCAACCGGGTGGTCGAAATGGGCCAGCAGATGGCGATCTGATCATTCTGCCGGGTCACGCTCTGCGGACCCGGCTGGAGGGGCCGACTGCCCCTCCAGACCTCCCCGTGAGTATTTGCCAAAGAGCAACTGCAAGAAGGGCACAAGAGCTTTGCTGAATGGCTTGCGGTGATCAGGCTGAAGGATTGTCGCGGCGGTAAATCCAGTCGTGGTCCGGGTCATTCTTGAAGCGCCATTTGCGGATCGGGCCGGCCATGACGTTCAGGTAATACATCTCGTAACCGTAAGGCGCGCCGCAGGGATGGTGGCCCTTGGGAACCAGAGTGACGTCATGGTTTTTGACTGCCATCGTCTCATCAAGGCTGCCGTCTTCGGTATAGACGCGCTGAATGCCAAAGCCCTGCGCCGGGTTCAGGCGCATGTAATAGGTTTCCTCAAGATAGGTCATGCGGGGGAAGTCATCTTCGTCATGGCGGTGGCTGGGATAAGACGACCAGTTGCCTTGCGGCGTGAACACCTCGGTCACCAACAGGCTGCCGGCAACATCACGCCCCTCCATCGCGATGTTGTTCACAAAGCGGGTGTTGGCCCCAGCGCCACGCGGCAACATCGAGATGCCCTCTGGCCCAAGTTTGCGCGCCGGGTAATCGCCCTGTGACGGTGCGGTGCAGACGGCAAGCGTGCAGGCGGTGGTGGCAACGGCTTCCCAAGCGACACCTCCGGGAAGATACAGGCAATGCGGTGGGGTCTTTTCAAAGACATTCATCCGCTCGCCCATTTCGCCAAAAACCTGACCCGCGCCGCTGATTTTGGCTTTGCCTTCCACCAGCACCAGAATGACCTCGCGGTCGCCAGTCAGCTCCGAGGCGGTGTCGCCCGGTTCCAGACGGTAAAGCCCAAAGCCGACATAGCCCCAGCCTGCGCTGTCGGCGGTGATGTCGTGCACCTTGCCGCGGGTGCCGGTCGGTTTGCGGAGAAGATCGGCCATCGCTTTGTCTTTCACATTGGGGAAAACAGTCCACGGGATGCGGCGCAGTCTGCCGCTTGCAGGGCCTGAACCGCAAGCGGGGGTTTGATAAGATTGCGGTTTGGGTCAGCCCACCAAAGCTTGCCTTTTAGAGCCAGCCTCATAGTCTTTGCGCGCGGCGCGAACTTCTGCCCGCACCGAAACCTCGGGCACCCCAACCTCCCACCAGCTGCCGCCCGCCCCGGTGCCCGGCATTGGGTCAGTATCAATCACGATAACGGTCGGGATGCGGGCCGATTTGGCGACCTGCATCGCAGCCTCAACCGCCTGAACCGACCCGGCCTTCACGACATGTGCGCCCATCGACCCGGCATGGGCGGCAAAGTCGATATTGGCGGCATTCACATGATAGCTGTCGTCCAGCAGGTTGTTGAACGGCGCACCGCCAGTTGCCTTTTGCAAACGGTTGATGCAACCAAAACCGCGATTGTCGGTCAGGACCACGGTGAAGGGCATGCCCATCATCACGGCTGTCGCAAGTTCGCTGTTGGCCATCATATAGCTGCCGTCGCCCAACATGCAGACCACATCAGCCTCGGGCCGCGCCATCTTGATCCCAAGAGCACCGGCGATTTCATAGCCCATGCAGGAAAAGCCGTATTCCATGTGATAACCGCCGACCGCGTTGCGCAGGATGGTGTGCAGCGCGCCCGGCATCGTGCCAGCCGCACTCATCACCACCGACGTCTTGCCGGTGTTGCGCTGAACAGCACCGATCACCTGCACATCGGTTGGCAGTTCGTTACCGGTCGGCGGCGCAATCAGACCGTCAACCGTGGCGTACCACGCGGTACGCGCGGCAAAATCGGGGTCGGCAAAGCGGTGGCGGCCCAAGGCGAGGCTGATCTTTTCCAGCGCCACTTTGGCATCCGACACCAACCCCATCGCTCCGCGCTTGGTGGCGTCATAGCCGTGCACGTTGATCGACAAGATCTTGCGACCTGGCGCTGCGAACACCGTCCATGACCCCGTGGTGAAATCGGCAAAGCGGGTGCCGACGCCAATCACAAGATCAGCCTCGCCCGCAAGCTTGTTGCCGCAGTCTGTGCCCGTCACCCCCGGCGTGCCGA
>JBBRKS010000081.1:0-17124 GCA_038231775.1 Rhodobacterales bacterium
CGTGATGGAGCGTCTGGTGAAGGGTGAGGCGGAGCTGGAGGAAATCGACATGCTGTTGTCGGTCACCAAGCAGGTCGAAGGCCACACCATTTGTGCCTTGGGCGATGCGGCGGCATGGCCCATTCAGGGCCTCGTGAAAGCGTTTCGCAATGAGATTGAGGACCGCATCAAGTACAAGAAATCCGGTCGGGTCAGCGCCATCGCGGCTGAATAAGCCATGGGGGCCATCGCCCATATGAACCTTGCGCGCCTGCTGCATCCGGCAGGTGATCCGCGTGTGGCAGAGTTTGTGAACGGCATCGACGCGGTCAACGCGGTGGCTGAACGCAGCCCCGGTTTCATCTGGCGTCTGACCGCCCCGGTCAGCCGCGCCGATGCGTCTGGCACGTTTGAGGCGATTGACGAGGATGACCCGCTGATTGCCTCGTCTGTTTCGGTCTGGGACGACGCCGAAAGCCTGCGCTTTTTCGTCGGCAAAACCCTGCACGGCGTGTTTTTGCGCAAACGGACACTGTGGTTTGAACCGATGTCGGGCCCGGTTTACGTGATATGGCCGGTCAGCCGTGACGCGAGGCCGACGATGGCAGAGGCCAAAGCCAAACTCGCCGACCTTGCGGCACTTGGCCCGTCGGCTGCCGTATATGATTTCAAATGGCTTGACGCGCAGCGGGTTGCGCCATGATGCGAGTGGGGATGGTCCTTGTTCTGCTGCAGGCTTGTGCGATGACCGCAGGGCCCGGTCGTCCGCTGACCATGCCGCCACCGGATGGGCGCGCACAGGCGGTCAAGATTGGCCTGCAGAACTTTGTGGTGTCGCGGCGGGCCGACGCTTTGGTCAGTCTGCGCGTGACGCGGATTGACGGCGCTGATCTTGATTATTCCGACGGGCTGAACGCCAAGACGGCGGCTGTGGCCTATTGCGCCACCTTCAACCGGGCGCTGGACCCTGCCGCAATCGGCCACTTCTCGCTGCCAAACGCCTGGGTCTTCGGCGGAGATTGCCTGTGAACCAGCGGTTTTATCCCATAACTGGCCTGTGTTATGGCATTTCAGCGGGCAATGCTTCACCTTTGCTGCTGCCGCTGTCGTTCAGCGCCCGTCTTGCGGCACGGGCGCAGTCATACCGGAAGTACACCATGTCCCCGATCCGCCTTGCCGTTCTGGCCCTTGCCTTTGCCGCCCCTCTGCTTTCCACCCCCGCTTTCGCCAGCCCTGCGGTGCCAATGTCGCAGGAAAAGCACATCAACGACGAACTGCGCGCCGGGTTCGCGGGCGATACGCTGCGCAAGACCTGCCCGACGCTGTCTGCCCGCATGCTGGTGGTGATGGGGCGGCTGTGGGATCTGAAATCCTATGCCGAGGGACAGGGCTATACGCCCGACGACTACGACGCCTTCCGCAAGGACCCGGTGCAGAAAAAGCGTCTCAAGGACGAGGCCGAGGCGTATCTTGAGGCCGCCGGCGCCAAACCCGGCGACGTCGAAAGCTATTGCAAGGTCGGTGAGGACGAGATTGCCAAGGGCACAGCGGTCGGCAGCCTGCTGCGGTCCGACAGATGACGGCACCGGGCTTTCATCTGGCGGAACTGAACGTCGGCCGCCTTTTGGCCCCGACCGATGATCCGCGCGTGGCGGACTTCATGGCTGCGCTTGACCGGATCAACGGTCTGGGCAAGCGGATGCCGGGGTTTGTCTGGATGATGGAAGGGTCTGGCGAACCCGGCACCCGGCCCGCCAATCAGGGCAACACAGCCGCCAAGATCGACGGCGATCCGCAATATGTGTCAAACCTGACCGTCTGGGACAGCGTGGAAACGCTGGAGGCGTTTGTCTGGAATACCGTCCTCCGCCAGTTCTATGAACGCCGGGCTGAGTGGTTTGAGGTTCTGGGCAAGATGCATTTCGTGATGTGGTGGGTGCCGCAAGGCCACCGCCCAACGCTGGCAGAGGGCTTGGCCAAGCTGGACCATTTGCAAACCAAAGGCGCCAGCGAGACCGCCTTTGGCTGGGCCTGGCTGAAAGAGGCGCAGCTTTGGAAAGAGCGGGCCTGCCACCGGACGGCGGCGGAGTAGGGTATGCAGCCTGCGCGGCATCATCTTGCGGAACTGAATTTTGGCACTCTGCGCTATGACTGGGATGACCCGCGCGTGCGGGATTTTGTTGATGGTCCGGACTTGGTCAACAGTTTGGCCGAACGCAGCCCCGGTTTTGTCTGGCGGCTGACAGACGACGCGATGGCGGTCGAGCAAACCGGACCTAACGGAGCTTTCGGGGTTAACCCCCGTGTGGCCTCTACATTGTCGGTCTGGGTTGATGCAGGTGCGCTGGCGAGGTTCGTCTGGAACACGGTCCACAAGCAATTTTATGCCCGACGTGCTGAATGGTATGATGCGGTTGGCAATTCCAACCTCGTGCTTTGGTGGGTGCCGGAAGGTCATCGCCCAAGTATGGCTGAAGGGCTTTCGCGCCACCGCCAACTGCTTACGCACGGCCCCAGTGAAACGGCGTTCGGCTGGGACTGGGTCAAGCCTGCCGCGACTTCGGATGAGGCGACCTAGAACATGCAGTCGCCCGGCCTCTTTCGAATAAATTCACCGGGCAACCACATGCTGCGTTTAAAAACCGTTGCCTTTGAACGGCTAAAAGCCGATGAACCGCGCGTGGCGAAGCAGGCGGGCTGGCCCGGTCTGTTTTGCACGCGGCAAGAGTGGAAGGACCGATCCCCATGGCTGACCTGAAAAAACTGATCATCGACGGCATCGAAGTTGCGGTTGATCCGGCCATGACGATCATTCAGGCCTGTGAAGTGGCCGGGGTCGAGGTTCCGCGCTTTTGCTACCACGAACGGCTGACCATCGCAGGCAACTGCCGGATGTGTCTGGTTGAGGTGGTCGGCGGCCCGCCAAAACCCGCCGCGTCTTGTGCGATGCAGGTGCGCGACCTGCGCGGCGGACCGAACGGCGAACCTGCGGTGGTGAAAACCAACTCTCCCATGGTCAAGAAGGCGCGGGAGGGGGTGATGGAGTTTCTGCTGATCAACCATCCCTTGGACTGCCCGATCTGCGACCAGGGCGGCGAATGTGACCTGCAGGATCAGGCGATGGCCTACGGTGTCGATTTCAGCCGTTACCGCGAACCCAAGCGCGCCTCGGAAGACCTGAACCTTGGGCCTTTGGTTGAAACCAAGATGACGCGCTGCATTTCGTGCACGCGCTGTGTGCGGTTCACCTCGGAAGTGGCGGGCATCACGCAGATGGGCCAAACCGGGCGCGGTGAGGATGCCGAGATCACCAGTTACCTGAACGCCACGCTCGATTCCAACCTGCAGGGCAATATCATTGACCTGTGCCCGGTGGGGGCGCTGACCTCAAAACCCTATGCCTTCACCGCCCGCCCGTGGGAGCTGACCAAGACCGAATCCATCGACGTGATGGACGCTTTGGGGTCAAACATCCGCATCGACACCAAGGGCCGCGAAGTGATGCGGATTTTGCCGCGCAACCATGACGGCGTGAACGAGGAATGGATTTCCGACAAGACCCGCTTCATCTGGGACGGCTTGCGCCGTCAGCGTCTGGACACGCCCTATATCCGCGAGAACGGCAAGCTGCGCAAAGCCGGTTGGTCTGAGGCGTTGGCCAAGGTGGCAACGGCCATGGCGGGCAAAAAGGTCGTGGGGCTGGTCGGTGATCTGGCCCCGGTCGAGGCGGCTTACAGTCTGAAAACCCTGATCGAATCGTTGGGCGGCCATGTCGAATGCCGCACCGATAGCGCGCGTCTGCCGATTGGCAACCGGTCGGCCTATGTCGGCAACGCGACGATTGCCGATATCGACAGCGCCAAGATGATCCAGTTGATCGGAACCAACCCGCGGCTGGAGGCTCCGGTTCTGAACGCCCGTCTGCGCAAGGCCTGGACCAAGGGCGCGCAGATCGGGCTGGTGGGTGAGGCGGTCGATCTGACCTATGACTACGCCCATGTCGGCACCGACCGCGCTGCCTTGGCCAAACTGTCGTCGATGGAGATTTCTGAGGAAACCAAGGCCAAGCCGACGCTGGTGATTGTCGGCCAGGGTGCGATCTCCGAGGCGGACGGCGAGGCGGTGCTGGCCCATGCGATGCTTCTGGCGCAGAATTCAAACTCCAAACTGCTGATCCTGCACACCGCAGCCTCTCGTGTGGGGGCGATGGATATTGGCGCTGTGACCGAAGGTGGCCTTACGGCGGCCATCGAGGGGGCCGAAGTCATCTACAACATGGGCGCGGATGAGGTTGATATTGCAGCGCGATCTGAAAACGGCCCGTTCGTGATCTATCAGGGCAGCCATGGCGACCGGGGGGCCAGCCGGGCTGACGTGATCCTGCCGGCTGCTGCCTATACCGAGGAAAACGGGCTGTTCGTCAACACCGAAGGCCGCCCGCAACTGGCCATGCGCGCAGGCTTTGCGCCGGGGGAAGCCAAGGAAAACTGGGCGATCCTGCGGGCTTTGTCGGGTGAACTGGGCAAGACTCTGCCGTGGGACAGCCTTGCACAACTGCGCGCCGCGATTGTGCTGAAGCATCCGCACCTCGGGGCGATTGACTCGGTGGCTGACAACGGATGGACCCCGGTGGCCTTGCGCGACATGGGCGCTGCCACGTTCCGCAACGCCTACAAGACCTACTACCAGACCAACCCGATTGCCCGGGCCTCTGCCACGATGGGCGAACTGGCCGCGATGGAAAGCCAGCGCGCCGCCACGCCGATGGCTGCCGAATAATGCGTCTTGGCCCCCTGAACGCCGGTCTGACCTGTGCTGCCTTTGCGGCGCTGCAGGCCTGTGCGGGGCAGGGGGTTGACGTGTCGCAGGCTGATTTCAAGCCGACCTATATGGGCATCGAAACCAATCTGATGGACGGCGATCTGGTTGATTTCCGTGTCCAGATGAAGGGGGCGCGCAACCGGGATGACGTCTCGAACTATGCCCGTTGTGCTGCAGCGCAGTATGCCTTGATCCGTGGCTATGGTTTTGCCCGTCATCTGCGCACCAATATCGCCGAAAGCGGTGGCACTTGGCGCGCAGATGCGATTTACACCATCTCGGCGACCCTGCCTTTGGGGCTTCGTAATATTGACGCCGAAGTCACGGTAAGAGACTGCGCAGATCAGGGAATACCGACGGTTTAGGCCGCCCGGAACGTCCGCGTGAACGAAAGAGGACAGAGCTATGGGTTTCTTTGCGACAGGGCTTGGCACGGCAGTGCTGCTGATCGGCCAAAGCCTGCTGATCGTGGCTTTCGTGATGATCAGCCTGCTGTTTCTGGTGTACGGCGACCGCAAGATCTGGGCGGCTGTTCAGATGCGGCGCGGCCCGAACATGGTCGGCCCGTTCGGCCTGCTGCAATCGGTGGCCGATGCGCTGAAATATGTTGTCAAGGAAATCGTCGTCCCGGCGGGGGTTGATCGCCCGGTCTTCTTCCTTGCCCCCCTGTTGTCGTTCGTGCTGGCCATCCTCGCCTGGGCCGTGGTGCCGTTCAGCCCCGGCTGGGTCCTGGCCGATATCAACGTCGCCATCCTGTTCGTCTTCGCCGCCTCGTCGCTAGAGGTGTACGGCGTCATCATGGGCGGGTGGGCGTCAAACTCCAAATACGCGTTTCTGGGCAGCCTTCGGTCGGCGGCACAGATGATTTCGTATGAGGTGTCATTGGGTCTGATCATCATCGGCATCATCATCTCGACCGGGTCGCTGTCGTTTGGCGCCATCGTTCAGGCGCAGAACACTGGTTACGGGTTGCTGGGCTGGTACTGGCTGCCGCATCTGCCGATGGTCGTGTTGTTCTTCATCTCGGCACTGGCCGAAACCAACCGCCCGCCGTTTGATTTGCCAGAGGCTGAATCCGAACTGGTCGCGGGCTTCATGGTTGAATACTCCTCAACCCCGTACCTTTTGTTCATGGCCGGAGAATACATCGCGATTTTCCTGATGTGCGCCCTGATCAGCCTTTTGTTTTTCGGCGGCTGGCTGTCGCCGATTCCCGGCATTCCCGACGGCGTGTTGTGGATGGTCGCCAAGATGTGGGTCTGGTTCTTCATGTTCGCCATGGTGAAGGCCATCGTGCCGCGCTACCGCTATGACCAACTGATGCGGATCGGCTGGAAGATTTTCCTGCCGATGAGCCTTGCGTGGGTCGTGCTGATCGCCTTTCTGGCGAAGTTTGAAATCCTCGGCCACTTTTGGGCCCGCTACGCGATGGGAGGCTGATCCATGGCAACTGCAGACCGGGGCGTCGACTGGGCCCGTGCCACCAAATACTTCTTCCTGATGGACTTCATCAAAGGCTTTGGCCTTGGCATGAAGTACTTCTTTGCCCCCAAAGCCACGCTGAACTACCCGCATGAAAAGGGACCTTTGTCGCCTCGGTTCCGCGGTGAACACGCGCTGCGCCGCTATCCGTCGGGTGAGGAACGCTGCATCGCCTGCAAGCTGTGCGAGGCGGTCTGCCCGGCCCAAGCCATCACCATCGACGCCGAACCACGCGATGACGGGTCGCGCCGCACCACGCGGTATGACATCGACATGACCAAATGCATCTATTGCGGTTTCTGCCAGGAGGCGTGCCCGGTTGATGCCATTGTCGAAGGCCCGAACTTTGAATTCGCCGCCGAAACCCGCGAGGAATTGTTCTACGACAAGGCCAAACTGCTGGACAACGGCGACCGCTGGGAAGCCGAAATCGCCCGCAACCTTGAAATTGACGCGCCGTATCGGTGACCGCCTGACCGCTGAAAACAGACCTCTGGACCCTTGATCCCATGACCGACGACTTCGCCAAATTCTTCCAGACGATGATGACTCAGGGCCAGACCATGGCCCGCGCCTTTACGCCCTCGTCGTTTGGCGCGATTGATCCCAAGGCGTTCGAGGCGATGTTTCCCGCGATGCCCAAGGAAATGCTTGAGATGTTCTTTGGCAAGACCTTCAACCCCGAAGGCCTTGATGCGCGCACCCGTTTCCTCGTCACCATCGCCGCCCAGACCGTGCTTGGGCCCTTGGGTGAACCGCAACTGCGCCCGACCGTGCGCAATGCTTTGGCCGCAGGTGCCACGCCGCGCGAGGTGGCAGAGGTGATCTGGCAGATGTCGATGTTCGGCGGCCTGCCCGCCACCCAGAAAGCGCTTGAAATCGCCCAAGAAATCTTCGCCGAAACCGAGGAGAAACCAGCATGACGGTGGCAATTCTGGCCTTTTATGCGTTTTCGATTGTCACTGTGGCCGCCGCCCTGATGGTCACCTTGTCGCGCAACCCGGTTCATTCGGTGTTGTGGCTGATCCTGACATTTCTGTCAGCGGCGGGTCTGTTCGTGCTGCTTGGTGCCGAGTTCGTGGCGATGTTGCTGATCATCGTCTATGTCGGGGCGGTTGCCGTGCTGTTCCTGTTCGTCGTGATGATGCTGGACGTCGACTTTGCCCAACTGAAAAGTGAGATGGCCAAGTACATGCCGATCGGCCTTTTGATCGGCGTGGTGCTGCTGATCCAGCTTGCCTTCGGGCTTGGTGCCTGGGTGTCAGCCGACGGTGCCATGGGCCTGCACCAATCCCCGACGCCGGATGCCACAAAGGTTGAAAACACCCGCGCGCTGGGGATGCTGCTGTACGACAAATACCTGTATCTGTTCCAGCTTGCCGGTCTGATCCTGCTGGTCGCGATGATCGGCGCCATCGTTCTGACCCTGCGCCACCGCAGGGATATCAAACGCCAGAACGTGCTGCACCAGATGTGGCGCGATCCGGCGAAAGCGTTGGAGCTGGTGGATGTGAAGCCGGGGCAGGGGTTGTAAGCCTTGTCGGATTTGGATTTTGAAAGGATATGATGAAAATGCGTGTTCTTCTGTCTATCTTAGTGGCCAGCACTGTCGCGACGGCGGCAATCGCTGATGACTCCACCTTGCAGATCATCAAGAACCTGCCGGCTTGCGGCAGCGAGGCGAAGAACTCTTTCGGGGTTCACAAGGAATATCCGGCGATCAACGAAGGCAGCGGTTTTGTCGGTTTCAAGACCGAGGATGCCGATGCGACGGGCTTGAAGGAACGCTTCACGCTGGTGAACTGCGCCACCCGGACTTTGGTCCAACTGAACACCGCCTATCTTTTGCAGGACAGTGCCAAGGGCGTTCGCGCTTCGGGCGACATGTTCGGGTATGTTGACCAACTGCACAAAGCCGACAAGGTCGCCAACGAAGTGCTGTTCGCGGGTGAGGCCAAACAGGCGGGTTATGACGTGACCAAGGGCAAACTTGCCGCGCCCTACACCGAAAAAGCCGCACGCCCGGAATGCGGTTGCCTCCTGTACTTCCCCGAGACGCAATCGCTTTGGGTGAAGTGAAATACCCCGCACTGCGGGCATGACGAAAAGACAACGGGCACAGACCCGGAGGGACTTAGGATGATCGGACTGGAACACTATCTTGTCGTGGCGGCGGCTTTGTTCGTCATCGGCATATTCGGCATCTTCCTGAACCGGAAGAACGTGATCGTCATCCTGATGTCGATTGAACTGATGCTGCTGGCGGTGAACATCAACTTCGTTGCCTTTTCCTCAAGTTCGGGCGATCTCGTCGGTCAGGTGTTTTCCCTGCTGATCCTGACGGTTGCCGCGGCCGAGGCTGCGATTGGCCTGGCCATTCTGGTCGTGTTCTTCCGCAACCGCGGCACGATTGATGTTGAAGACGCGAACGTGATGAAGGGCTGAGGATATGGTAACCGTGATCCTCCTTGCACCTCTGGTGGGTGCGCTGATCTGTGGGTTTTTCTGGCGCCTGATTGGCGAGAAGACCGGGCAGATCATTTCTGCCGGCCTGCTGTTTTTGGCAGCCATCCTGTCGTGGTACGTGTTTTTGACCTTTGACGGGGTCACCCAGCACATCCCCCTGATGAGTTGGATCGAAAGTGGCACACTGTCGGCGGAGTGGGGCATCCGGCTGGACCGTCTGACCGCAATCATGCTGGTGGTGGTCAACACCGTGTCGGCTTTGGTTCATCTGTACAGCTTTGGCTACATGGCCCATGATGAAAACTGGGGTCATGACGAGCCGTACCGCGCGCGTTTCTTCGCCTATCTGTCGTTCTTTACCTTTGCGATGCTGGCGCTGATCACGTCTGACAACCTGATCCAGATGTTTTTCGGGTGGGAGGGGGTTGGTGTCGCCTCGTACCTTTTGATCGGGTTTTACTACCGCAAGCCCTCGGCAGCGGCGGCGGCGATCAAGGCGTTTGTCGTCAACCGGGTGGGTGACTTTGGCTTTGCGCTGGGGATTTTTGGCCTGTTCTACCTGACAGACTCGGTCAGGTTCGACGACATCTTTGCAGCCACCCCTGACCTTGCGACCAAGAGCCTGCACTTTCTGAACTGGGATTGGAACGCGGCCAATGTGATCGGTGTTTTGCTGTTCATCGGGGCATGCGGCAAGTCAGCGCAACTGTTCCTGCACACCTGGCTGCCCGACGCGATGGAAGGGCCGACGCCGGTGTCCGCCCTGATCCACGCCGCAACCATGGTGACGGCGGGCGTGTTCCTTGTCTGCCGCATGTCGCCCTTGTATGAATTTGCACCCGAGGCGAAGGCGTTCATCGTCATCATTGGTGCCTCAACCGCGTTCTTTGCAGCGACCGTGGGTCTTGTGCAGAACGACATCAAACGCGTGATCGCCTATTCGACCTGTTCGCAGTTGGGCTACATGTTTGTCGCGGCAGGATCGGGCGTTTACGGGGCGGCGATGTTCCACCTGTTCACCCATGCCTTCTTCAAAGCCATGCTGTTTTTGGGTGCAGGGTCGGTCATCACCGCGATGCACCACGAACAGGATATGCGCAATTACGGCGGGTTGCGCAAAAAGATCCCCTTCACCTTTGCCATGATGATCATTGGCACTTTGGCGATCACCGGGGTCGGCATCCCGTTGACCCATATCGGTTTTGCCGGATTCCTGTCCAAGGATGCGATCATCGAAAGCGCATTTGCCGGTGGGTCGATGTACGCCTTTACCTTGCTGGTCGTGGCGGCCTGCTTCACCTCGTTCTATTCTTGGCGCCTGATTTTCCTGACCTTTTACGGGCCGGAAAAGGGCGATCATCATGCCCATGAAAACGCCCATGAAAGCCCGCTGACCATGACAATTCCGCTGGCGGTTCTGGCGGTTGGTGCGGTTCTGGCCGGGATGATCTGGTACAACAGCTTTTTTGGCAGCGTTGACGGGGTTGCCGCGTTCTTCAGCCTGAAAGAGGGCGCTGCACCGGGGATGGGCGGCATCTACATGGGCGAGACCAACAAGGTGATGGAGGCTGCGCATGAAAGCCCGGTCTGGGTCAGCCTTGCGCCGTTCGTGGCCATGCTGATCGGCCTTGCAACCGCGTTTCAGTTCTACATCAGGAAGCCCGATCTGCCTGCCAAACTGGCCGAACATCAGGCACCCTTGTACCGTTTCCTGCTGAACAAATGGTACTTTGACGAGCTGTATGACGTGATCTTTGTCCGCGCCTTGAAAGCGCTTGGCACGTTGCTGTGGAAGCGCGGCGACGGCGATATCATCGACGGCACGCTGAACGGCGTGGCACTGGGGATCGTGCCGTTCTTCACCCGGCTCGCAGGGCGCGCCCAGTCGGGCTATGTCTTTACCTATGCCTTTGCCATGGTGCTGGGGATCGTCGGCCTGATCACCTGGATGTCCGTCGCCGGGGGGACGCACTGATGAACACCCTTCTTTCCATCATCACCTTCATTCCGGCGGTTGCGGCTGTGATCCTTGCGCTGTTCCTGCGCGGCGATGATCCGGCCGCACAGCGCAACGCCAGATGGCTGGCGCTGTTCGCCTCGACCCTAAGTTTTCTGGTATCTTTGCTGGTGCTGAAAGGCTTCGATCCGGCCAACACCGGCTTTCAGTTTGTCGAGGATCGCCCGTGGATTTTAGGTCTGCACTACAAGATGGGCGTTGACGGGATTTCAATCCTGTTCGTGATGCTGACCACCTTCCTGATGCCAATCACCATCGCGGCCTGCTGGAACGTGGAAACCCGCGTCAAGGATTACATGATCGCCTTCCTGCTTTTGGAAACGCTGATGCTTGGCGTTTTCACAGCCCTTGATCTGGTGCTATTCTACTTGTTCTTCGAGGCTGGCCTGATCCCGATGTTCCTGATCATCGGCATCTGGGGCGGGGTGAACCGCATCTATGCGTCATTCAAGTTCTTCCTGTACACCTTCTTGGGCTCTGTCCTGATGCTGGTGGCCATGGTCGCGATGTATCACGCGGCAGGTACCACTGACATTCCGACCCTGATGACCTTCAAGTTCGCGCATGACCCGATGGTCGTGCTGGGCATGACAGTTTCGGGCGGGCTGCAGACCCTGTTGTTTCTGGCCTTCTTCGCGTCGTTTGCTGTGAAAATGCCGATGTGGCCGGTGCACACATGGCTGCCGGATGCCCACGTGCAGGCCCCCACCGCTGGCTCTGTCGTGCTGGCGGCGATCCTGTTGAAAATGGGCGGCTACGGGTTCCTGCGCTTTTCCATGCCGATGTTCCCGGTGGCAGCCCATTTGTGGACGCCCGTTGTGTTCTGGATGAGTGCGATTGCCATCGTTTACGCATCGCTGGTCGCATTGGTGCAGTCGGATGCCAAAAAGCTGGTGGCCTATTCGTCGGTCGCCCATATGGGCTATGTCACACTTGGTATCTTCGCGATGAACCCGCAGGGCGTTGACGGTGCGATCTTTCAGATGCTGTCGCACGGCTTCATTTCTGGCGCGATGTTCCTGTGTGTCGGCGTCATCTATGACCGCATGCACACGCGTGAGATTGACGCTTATGGTGGCCTGATCAACCGGATGCCCGCCTATGCGCTGGTCTTCATGTTCTTCACCATGGCGAATGTCGGCCTGCCCGGCACCTCCGGTTTTGTGGGTGAGTTTTTGACTCTGATGGGCGCGTTTCAGGCTGACACTTGGGTTGCTGCCGTGGCGACATCGGGCGTGATCCTGTCAGCGGCCTACGGGCTGTGGCTGTACCGCCGCGTCGTGTTTGGCGCGCTGGTCAAAGAGGGTCTGAAAACCATCACCGACATGACCCGGCGCGAACGGGCGATTTTCGCGCCCCTGATCGTGATGACCCTGCTGTTGGGTGTTTACCCCAAGGTGGTGACCGACATCATCGACCCCTCGGTCGGCGCGATGATCACCCAATTCCGTGCCGATGTGCCGGTTGAGGCTGCGGCCCCGGTCGCCGCGCCCCAAGCCTCGAACTGAAAGGGCCTAAGATGTTAAGCCAAGATATCGCAACGGTCCTGCCCGAACTGATCCTTGCCATCTACACGATGCTGGCGCTGCTGTTCGCGGTTTACACCGGCAAGGACACGATGACGACGGCGCTGACCTGGGGCACTGCCGGGCTGATGGTGGCACTGGCGCTGTGGATCGGGGTTGGGGAGTCGGGTGCGCGGACCGCCTTTGGTGGTCTGTTCATCGACGACGCTTTCTCTCGCTTTGCCAAGGTGACGATCCTGTTGTCGTCGGCCGCTGTTCTGGTGATCAGCCAGGAGTATATGGCCCGGCTTGGCCTTGCCCGGTTTGAATACCCGCTGCTGATCGCCCTTGCGACCATCGGCATGATGGCGATGGTGTCGTCAGGTGATATCATGTCGCTGTATATGGGGCTGGAGCTGCAATCGCTGGCCCTGTACGTGCTGGCCGCCATTCAGCATGACAACGCCAAATCGACCGAGGCGGGGCTGAAGTATTTCGTGCTTGGCGCGCTGTCGTCGGGGCTTTTGCTGTACGGCGCGTCGCTGGTCTACGGCTTTGCCGGAACCACCGGCTTTGCGGGCATTCTGACGACCGTGTCCAACGGTGTGCCGGTTGGCCTGCTGTTCGGTCTGGTCTTCATGCTGTCCGGTCTGGCCTTCAAGATATCCGCCGCCCCGTTCCATATGTGGACGCCCGATGTCTACGAAGGGGCGCCAACCCCGGTCACCGCCTTTTTTGCCACCGCCCCGAAGGTCGCAGCGATGGCGCTGATCGCGCGTCTGGTGCATGACGCGTTCGGCGGCATCACAGCCCAGTGGAGCCAGATCCTGGCCGTTTTGTCGGTTATTTCGATGTTTGTCGGTGCGGTGGCCGCCATCGGACAGACTGATATCAAGCGCCTGATGGCCTATTCCTCGATCGCCCATATGGGCTTTGCCCTGATGGGTCTGGCCGCTGGCACCGCGTTTGGCGTGCAGGCGATGCTGATGTACATGGCGATTTACGTGACAATGAACGTCGGCACCTTTGCCTTTGTCATGTCGCTTGAAATGGGCGGCAAGCCGGTCACCGACATCACCCTGCTGAACCAGTTCTCGAAAAGAGAGCCGTTAAAGGCGCTTGCCGTGCTGGTCTTGATGTTCTCACTCGCCGGTGTGCCGCCGATGCTGGGCTTTTTCGGAAAGTTCTACGTCCTGAAAGCCGCCGTTGATGCCGGGATGGGCTGGCTGGCCGTGGCAGGGGTGATCGCCTCGGTGATCGGGGCGTTTTATTACCTGCGCATCGTGTACTACATGTACTTCGGGGCCGAGACGGCGGGCGCTGACAGCCGCATGGCTCCGGCGCAATGGTTTGCCCTCATGGCTGTGGCGGTGATCATGCTGGCCGCCGTGGTGAACTTCTTTGGTATCGAACCTGCGGCTGTGGCCGCCGCCGCCTCACTTGTCGGCTAAGCCGCCAGATTGGCCGGTGGGTGTGGCGCGCCACATCTGCGACAGCTTGGACAGCACCAACAGCCATGCTGTAAGGCAGGCCGCGCAAACGCCGGGGCAAGCTTGGTTTCTGGCCTATGAACAAACCGCAGGCAAAGGACGGCGCGCCCGCCCCTGGGTCAGCCCACGTGGCAACTTTCACGCCACGTTGTTGCTGCACCCGACCGAACCGGCAGCCGAGGTCGCCTTGCGTTCCTTCGCCGCAGCACTCGCCTTGCGCGATGCGCTGGTCAGCCTGACCGACCTGCCGCAGGCTTTCACCCTGAAATGGCCGAATGACGTGCTGTTGAACGGCGGCAAGCTGGCGGGCATCCTGTTGGAAAGCACCGCCAGCGGCACCGGCGTGGCCCATCTTGCGATAGGCTTTGGTGTCAACCTGATCGCCGCCCCCGACGCTGCACTGGTGGAAGAGGGCGCTGTCAAGCCTGTCAGCCTGCTGCAGGAAACCGGCCTGCGCATCCCGCCCGAAGTCTTTTTGTCCCACCTCGCCCGCGCCTACGCGGAGTGGGAGGCGATTTTCACCACCCAAGGCTTCGCGCCCTTGCGCCACTCCTGGCTGACCCACGCCGCCCGCTTGGGTGACACCATCAAAGCGCGCACCGGCACCACCACCCGCACCGGCAGGTTTGACACCATCGACGCCAGCGGTGCCCTGATCCTGACCACCGCCGAAGGCCGCCAGGCCATCCCCGCCGCCGAGGTGTTCTTCTGATGCGCTTTCATACTGGCGCAAATGTTCCATGGGGGGGCCGGGGGGTGTGCAACCCCCCGGCTCGCCACAAGCCACGAGGCACGTCATGCTGCTCGCCATAGATTGCGGCAACACCAACACCGTGTTTTCCATCTGGGACGGCACCCGTTTCCGCGCCACCTGGCGCATGGCAACCGATCACAAACGCACGGCGGATGAGTATTTCGTCTGGCTGTCCACTCTTATGGCGCTGACAAAAACCGAAGCGCAGGTGACCGAGGCGATCATCTCGTCAACCGTGCCGCGTGTGGTGTTCAACCTGCGCGTGTTGTGCAACCGCTACTTCGATTGCCGTCCCTTGGTGGTCGGCAAACCGGAATGCCATCTGCCGGTGGCCCCCCGGGTCGATCAGGGCACGACGGTCGGCCCCGACCGTCTGGTCAACACGGCGGCTGGCTTTGCGCGCCACGGTGGCAACCTGATCGTGGTCGATTTCGGCACAGCCACCACCTTTGACGTGGTCGATCATGACGGTGCCTATGTCGGCGGTGTCATCGCCCCCGGTGCCAACCTGAGCCTTGAGGCGCTGCACATGGCTGCCGCCGCCCTGCCGCATGTTGATGTGGCCAAACCGCTGCGCGCCATCGGCACGAATACGGTGGCCTGCATGCAATCGGGCGTGTATTGGGGCTATGTCGGTCTGGTTGAAGGCATTGTGCGCGAGGTGCGCAAAGAGCGTCCCACACCCATGAAAGTCATTGCGACCGGGGGGCTAGCCGCCTTGTTCGCCCAAGGAACCGAACTATTTGACGCGATCGAGGACGATCTGACCATGCACGGTCTGGTCCTGATCCAAGCCTTCAACAAAGATTCCGGCTTTATCAAAGCCCAAGACCTGAACAAAGAGAGTGCGAATGGCCCCGAGCAAACCCGCCACCCCCAAACCCGGTGAGCGACTGATCTACCTTCCCCTTGGCGGTGCCGGGGAAATTGGCATGAACGCCTATGTCTACGGCTACGGTCCTCCGGGCAGGGAACGGCTGATCCTGGTCGATCTGGGCGTGGCCTTCCCTGATATGGACGGCTCGCCCGGGGTTGACCTGATCATGGCCGACATCTCGTGGCTGACCGCACGGTTGGACCGGTTAGAGGCGATTTTCATCACCCATGGCCATGAAGACCACCTGGGCGGGCTGCCGCATCTGTGGAGCCAGTTGAAAAAGCCGGTCTATGCCCGCGCCTTCACCGCCACGCTGGGCCGCTTGAAGATGGAAGAGGCGGGCCTTGCACGCGATGCGATCCGCGTCGTCAAACCGCGCCCCGAGGTCATCACCGCTGGCCCGTTCGAGGTGCAGTTTGTACCCGTCAGCCACTCGATCCCCGAAAGTGCTTCGCTGATTATCGACACGCCTGCGGGCCGCATCGTCCATTCGGGTGACTTCAAAGTCGACCGCAACCCGATTGTCGGTGAAGCGTGGGATGACGCGATGTTTGAAGCCATCGCTGCCGAACGCCCGGTCAAGGCGCTGATGTGCGATTCGACCAACGTGTTCTCACCTTTGCCGGGTCGGTCGGAATCGACTTTGGGCGGTCCTTTGGCAGAGCTGATTGCATCCTCCAGCGGTATGGTGGTGGCGACCACCTTCGCCTCAAACGTGGCGCGGTTGAAGACGCTGGCAGAGGCCGGGCGCGCTGCGGGCCGCACCATCTGCCTTTTGGGCCGTGCCATGAAGCGCATGGTGACGGCGGGTGAGGATTCGGGCGTTCTGAAAGGCTTTCCGCGCCATGTGACGCCCGAGGATGCGCAAGAGGTGCCGCGCAAGAACCTGATGCTGATCGTGACCGGGTCACAGGGCGAACGCCGTGCCGCGTCGGCCCAACTGGCGCGTGGCAAGTATCTGGGTCTGGAAATGCGCGAGGGGGATACGTTCCTGTTCTCCTCAAAAACCATTCCCGGCAACGAGCGCGATGTGCTGAAGGTGGTGAATGCGTTTTCGGAAAAAGGTGTGGTCATCGTTGATGACACCAATGGCCGCTATCACGTGTCAGGCCACGCCAACCGCCCCGATCTGGAGCATGTGCACCGCCTGTTGCTGCCCGACATGGTGATCCCGATGCACGGCGAACACCGCCATCTGCGCGAACATGTGAAGCTGGCCAACGATGCAGGCATCGCCTCGATCATTGCGACCAATGGCACGATGATCAACCTGACCGGAGAGATGCCGGTGGTGGCCGAACGGATCGAAACCGGGCGGACCTATCTGGACGGCACCGCCCTGATCGGCGCGATGGACGGCGTGGTACGCGACCGCATCCGGCTGGCGCTGAACGGTCATGCCACGGTGACGGTGATCCTGGATGAGGACGGCGCTGCCTTGGGCGAACCCTGGGTCGATACGATGGGCCTGCCGCCTTTGGGACGCGGCGGGCGCGATCTGGCCGAAACGCTGGAGACAGAGTTGACCCAGTTCATCGGTGGGGCAGGCCGCAAGATCATGGCGGATGATGACAAGCTGGAAGAGGCGCTGAAACGCGTGGTCCGGCAGGTGACGATGGAAGAGATCGGCAAGAAGCCAGAGGTCACCGTGGTGATCAGCCGCCTGTCTGCGGAATAGGCCAGATACGCTCTGCGGACCCGGCTGGGGGGGCCTTCTGCCCCCCCAGACCCCC
>JBBRKS010000082.1:0-16945 GCA_038231775.1 Rhodobacterales bacterium
CGCTTTGCCGACACGACCCTGCTGACCCAAGCCATCAATGGCACGGCGGCGGCGTTGGAGTTTTCCTACGCGCTGGGCAGCGGTGAAAGTCTGACCCTCACCG
The DNA here is from genome assembly GCA_038231775.1 of Rhodobacterales bacterium. Lineage (GTDB taxonomy): Bacteria > Pseudomonadota > Alphaproteobacteria > Rhodobacterales > Rhodobacteraceae > Stagnihabitans. Next base: position 104 of record JBBRKS010000082.1, read on the forward strand.
CCCACGCGGTCTATCTGCCCCGCCCGCGTATCGAAATCAAAGGCCCGAAAGGCGTGCAAGCGTCCTTCGATTGGCAAGCCGCACTGGCCACCAGCCCGGCGCGGATGTGCACCGTCGTCCTCGTCAACAGCATCGGAGGTTACTGATGATCCGGCTTCAACTTTCTCCTCATCCGCAATGGTTTGAGCTTGGTCATGGCGTGCGCCTGCAGCTTTTGCCGCTGACCACCGCGCTGATGGTGGCCACCCGCTCTGACCCAGCCGTTCAGGACATCGACCCCGAGGCCAGCAACGATGCCCGGGCAGCAATCTTCGCAGGGGCGCTCGCCCGCCGCGCCGTGGTCGATTGGGAGGGTGTGGGCGACGAAAGCGGTGCTGTCGTCGCTGTCACCCCCGAGGGCATCGACGCCCTTCTGTCACTCTGGCCGATCTTCGAAGCGTTCAACCTCCTCTACGTCAGCCCCGGCATGCTGTTGGACGCCGAAAAAAACGTCTCTGCGCCCTTGCCGACTGGCACTTCGGTGGGGGCGACAGCTACTGCCAGGCCTGCGGCACCCAATGCCCAGACTGCCCCGCAAGACTGAACCAGCCGCAAACCCATGACGGCTGGCAGGTCTGGGACCTGGTCGGCCGTCTTGGTGGCCAGATGCGGGTGGCGGGAAAAGCCGTGCTGGGCTGGGACATGGGCGCGGCTTTTGCCTTGGCCCATGCCCTCGGGCTGAACCCGATGGTGGTGGCGGAACTGCTGCCGGAGCTCGAGGCGGTGATGGTCCGCCGCATCAACGAGAAGATCGGAGACTCGGATGGCTGAGAAACGCGTTTCTGTGCGGCTGGCGGCCGTCGGCGGCAAACAGGTCAGGGCCGAGTTGGAAGGCGTCGGTGATGCCGGTGCCCGTGGCTTCGGCCGCCTGTCGTCTGAGATGGAAAGGGCCAATGCAAGGCTGGCGGCGTTTTCTGCGCGGGTGAAAATTGCGGCGGCGGTGGCCATCACGGCGGCCGCCGCCGCTGGCATCGCGATGATCCGCTCGGGGCTGGAGACTATCGATGCGCAGGCCAATCTGGCGCAGTCCTTGGGCACCACGACGCGGAGTATTCAGGTTTTGACCTTTGCCGGTGATCTGGCTGGGGTGTCGATGGAGGAGATTGCGGCGGCCACCAAGAAGCTGACCTTGAAGCTCTCCGATGCGGCGGGCGGCACCGGCACCGCTGTCGATGCGCTTCAGCGGCTGCACCTGACGGCGACCGATCTGCAGGCCCTGCCGCTCGATGAGCGCATTGCGGCCATCCAGGATGCGCTGGCCAAGTTCGTGCCCCCGGCCGAACGCGCGGCGGTCGCCTCGGCCCTGTTTGGTGACAAAGCGGCCCTTGCGTTCAGCCGGATCGACTCTGCCACCTTGCGCCAGGCATCCCAGGACATCACCGATTTCGGCGTGGCGGTGTCCGATCAGGATGCCGATCAAATCCGCACCGCTGGCGATGCCATCGACCGGCTCGGGCTGGTCTGGCTGGGGTTGACCAACCAGCTGACCGTCGCTGTCGCCCCGGCCTTGGAAACTGTGGCCAATGCGCTGGCCGATGCCACGCGCGTGGGCGGGGTGTTCCAGACCAGCATCAGCTTTTTAGGCGATCATATCGGCGAGATCGCCAGCATTGCCGGGGCCTTCGCCACCTTCTTCGCCGGGCGCTTTGTCGTCGCCTTGGGGGCTGCGGCGCTTGGCATCAGCGGGTTTTCCCTGTCCCTGACCGTGCTGAAAGGGGCGCTGATCCGCACCGGCATTGGCGCTCTGATCGTCGGTGCGGGGGAGCTGGTCTATCAGTTTTCCAGGCTGGTCGAGGGTGCTGGCGGGTTTGGTGCGGCGATGGGGCTGCTGGCTGATCTGGCCAGCGAAGTCTGGGACCGGATCGGTCTTGGCGTCGATGCGGTTGTGGCCAGCCTCTCGGCCAGTTGGAACGGCATCACGGCGACCGTTGCAGGCGCAATGCAGGGCGCATTTGTGTCGGTCGTGGGCTTCGGCAATTCCGCTGCGGGTGTGTTTCAGGGCGCGTTCGATGCGGTCAAGGCGATCTGGGGTGCCCTGCCTTCGGCCATCGGGGACTTCGCCTTCCAGGCCGCAAATGGGCTGATCTCGGGCGTCGAGGCAATGCTGAACGGTGTCGTCACCCGGATCAACACCTTCATTTCCGGCCTGAATGCGGCGCTAGCACTGCTGCCCGATTGGGCCACCGGCGACGGTGGCATTCAGATCGGCACGCTAGATCCGTTGACGCTGGGCCGGGTCGACAATCCTTTCGCTGGTGCCGCAACCGCTGCCGGGGCAGCCGCCGCCGATGCGTTCAAGGCTGCGATGGACAAGACCTATCTGGAAGCGCCTGATCTCGGCCTTGGCACCATGGCCAGCGATGCGCGGGATCGAGCAGCGGCCTATTCCGAAGCCTCCGGCATGTTGACCGATGCTGCCACCCGGCCCTTGGCCAGCTGGCAGGCCCTTCAATCGGCGATGACAGCGGCTGGAACCGATGGCGCTGCAGCCCTCAATGCCGCGACGGCCGCCGCCGACGGAACCACCGATGCACTGAACGGCGCGGGAACGGCCGCCGGGGGCGCAGGGGCTGCGGGCAAAGCGGCAGGCGACGCCGTGGCAGCAGGTGCGGACGCCGCCAAGTCCGGCTGGGCCGCTGTCAAGGCAGCGCTCTCCGACTATGCCAGCAAGGCGAAGGACATCGGCGCCGATGTCGGCCAAGCGCTGGTGGGCGCGTTCCAATCTGCCGAGGATGCGGTGGGCGAGTTCGTCAAAACCGGCAAGCTGAATTTCGGCGATCTCGTCACATCGATCCTGGCCGATCTCGCCAAATTGGCGGTTAGAAAGTCGGTACTCGGCCCCGTCGCCGATCTGCTCTCCGGCGCGCTGGGCGGCATCGGTGGGATTTTCGCCCCGGTCCTCCATTCGGGCGGCATGGTTGGCAGCACCACCTCAACCCGGATCATCCCGGCGCTGGCCTTCGCGGGAGCTCCCCGGATGCATTCCGGTGGCTGGGCGGGTTTGCGCCCTGACGAAGTCCCAGCCATCTTGCAGCGCGGGGAGCGTGTCCTCTCGCGCCGCGAACTGGCAGCGCAAGGTGGGGCGCAGGCGGGCGGCGGCGGCCAGAACATCGCCGTGACCATCAACGCCAGGGATGCGCAGAGCTTCCGGCAATCGCGCGTTCAGGTGGCCAGCGACATCGCCCGCGCGGTGGCTTTCGGCCGGAGGGCTTTCTGATGGCGTTCGATGAAGTCCGTTTCCCCGACACGATCAGCCGGGGCGCGCGCGGAGGGCCGCAGCGCCGCACCCAGATCGTCACGCTCGCCTCGGGTGACGAGGAGCGCAACGCGTCATGGGCCAACTCGCGCCGCGCTTATGATGCCGCCTACGGAATTCGCCGCGCCGACGATCTGGCAGCGGTCATTGCTTTCTTCGAGGCGAGGAATGGTCGCCTGCGCGGGTTTCGCTGGAAGGACTGGGCGGATTACAAATCCTGCCTGCCGTCTGCCGCAGTCACCGCCTTCGATCAGCCACTCGGGACCGGTGATGGCACGACGACCACCTTCCAACTGAAGAAGCTCTATGCCTCGGGTGGCCAGACCTGGCCGCGCACGATCCTGAAGCCGGTGGCCGGAACCTTGCAGGCCGGTATCCTGACGCCGCAAGGACCGGAATTGCTGACCTCGGGCAGCAATCTTCAATCGGTCACCTGGTCGAACACCGGTGCCACTGGGGCCATCAGCGCCGTGACCTATGGCAGCTTCACCGCCGCCTATGACCTCGGCACGACCGGCGCGGGTCTGCGTCAGCATGCGTCGGTCCCGGTTCAACAAGGCAAGAAGTATCGCGCGCAGGTCTGGTACAAGGCGGGCGGATCGCCCGATGCGAGGCTGAACTTGCGCCTTCAGCCCGGCAATCTCGACAGCGGCATCAAGGGCACATTCTCCGCACCCACGATTTTCAACCAGAATGGCGGCGCGGTCTCGAATTTGGGTGTAACCGACCTCGGCGGTGGCTTCTGGCTCTGGTCCTTCGACATCGTCGTCGGCGTGGGGCTGACCGGTGTGCTGCTTGGCGCGGGCAACAGCACGGCGGGGCAGATCGTCACCATCCTCGGCGCCTCGTTGCGCGAACCGGCCTGGAACGGCGCGGCCCCAGGCTGGACAACCGACATGTCCACCGGGATCGTCACCTTCCTGAGCCCGCCATCGGTCGGGGCCAATCTGACTGCCGGGTTCGAATTCGATGTGCCCGTGCGGTTTGACACAGATGATCTGCCCGTCACGCTCGACATCGAGCGCTTGGGCTCGATCACGTCCATTCCCCTGATCGAGGTCCGCCGATGAAAACCCTGCCTTCCGGGCTGCAAACCCATCTTGAGTCCGGCACCACCACTCTGGCCTGGTGCTGGAAGATCACGCGCAGCGATGGCGCGGTCTTCGGCTTCACCGACCACGATCTGGCCCTCACCTTCGCAGGCACTACGTTCGAGCCGGAGAGCGGCTTTGTTCCCTCCGAAATCCGGGTGGCGCAGGATTTCTCGGTCGATGCACAGGATGTCGAAGGCGCGCTGTCGTCCGACCGGATCACCGAAACCGATATCCTCGATGGTCGTTGGGACAATGCCGAGGTCGAAGTCTGGCGGGTCAATTGGGCGTCGCCAGACCAAAGGCTCTTGATGCGGCGGGGCAATTTCGGCGATATTCGCCGGGGACGGACGAGTTTCGTGGCCGAGGTGCGGTCGCTTGCGCATTGGCTGAACCAGACGGTCGGTCGGACCTATCAGTTCTCCTGCGATGCCGATCTGGGCGATGCCCGCTGCGGCGTGAACCTGTCCTCACCGCTGTGGTCCACAGCTGGGACCGTGGCGGCCCTCTCCGGAAGCCGGGGGTTCACATCTGCGGCGCTGGGCAGTTTCGCGGCGGACACCTTCACGCTGGGCGTCGTCAGTTGGACAACCGGCGCGAATGCCGGGCGCAAGGCCGAGATCGCGAGTTTTGCCAGTGGCGGGATCACGCTTTTTGAGGCTCCTGTGCGGCCGATCAGTGTCGGCGACGCATTCCTCGCCACAGCGGGCTGCGACAAGCAATTCGCCACCTGTCGCACCAAGTTCGCCAATGGCGTGAACTTCCGCGGCTTTCCCCACATGCCCGGCGAAGAAGCCGTGCTGCGCTATCCCAATCAGGGCGATGCCAACAACGGCGCGCCTCTCACCTGACGGAATTCGACATGACCGCTATCACCCGGACCCCAGCCGATCCCTCGTTTGTGCTGGCCATCGCACGCGCATGGGCAGGCACGCCCTATCTGCACCAATCCTCTGTGCAAGGCGTCGGCTGCGATTGCCTTGGCCTGGCGCGGGGCATCTGGCGTGCCTTGCATGTCGACGAACCTTGGGAGGTGCCGCCCTATTCCCGTGACTGGGGCGAGGCAGGTCGCCGCGAAGTTCTGGCCGATGCCGCCCGCGCGGCGCTGATCGAGATCCCCCTTGATGCCGCTGGCTCGGGCACGCTGATCCTCTTCCGCATGGGCTCGGGCGTGCCCGCCAAGCACTGCGGCTTGTTGGGCGAAAGCGTGATCCGGCCGAGCCTGATCCATGCCTATGACCGGTCGGGCGTGGTCGAGGAGGCTTTCACCCCGGCATGGTCTCGCCGCGCGGCCTTTGCCTTCCAGTTTCCCGCACCCGCCGAGGTGATCTGATGGCGTCCATCGTCCTTGCCGCCGCCGGGGCTTCGATCGGCGCTGGGTTCGGCGGCACGATCCTCGGCCTGTCTGGCGCCGTGATTGGCCAGGCGGCAGGATCGATCATCGGAACCATCATCGACAGCCGGATCGTCGCCTCCTTCGCGCCGAACCAGATTTCCGAAGGGGCGCGGCTCGAAAGCCTGCGGGTTACGTCTTCCACCGAAGGTGCAGTGATCCCGAATGTCTATGGAAGGATGAAGATCGGTGGCAATATCTTCTGGGCGACCGACTTCCTCGAGAAATCCACGACCACCACCCAAGGCGGCAGCGGCAAGGGCGGTGGCGGAGGCGAGGTCAAGACCACGACCTGGTCCTATTCATCGTCCTTCGCGGTCGGCCTCTGCGAGGGGCCGATTTCCGGGATCGGCCGCATCTGGGTGGACGGCAAACCTTTCGATGTTCCGGGCGCCGTTTGGCGCGTTTACACCGGCACCGAGACCCAACTGCCCGATCCATTCATCACCGCCAAGATGGGCGCGGGCAATGCCCCGGCCTACCGCGGGATGGCCTATGTCGTCTTCGAGGAACTGCCGCTGGAGAAGTTCGGCAATCGCACTCCGCAGCTGTCCTTTGAAGTGATCCGACCGACTCTTGCCGATGGGTCCGCCGAGAGCCTGATCCGGGCCGTGAACCTGATCCCCGGCGCTGGCGAATTCGTCTACGCGACCGAGACGATCACCAGGGTAGCCGGCGGCGCGACAATCCCCGAGAACCAGAACAGCACGTTCGGCAAGGCCGACCTGCCCGCATCGCTCGACAACATCGAACAGGTGGCGCCGAACCTCGAGAGCGTATCGCTGGTTGTCAGCTGGTTCGGCACGGATTTGCGCGCCGGGTCTTGCCTGATCCAGCCCGGCGTGGAGACCGCGACCAAGTCGACCTCGCCGAAGTCCTGGGGCGTGAACGGCGTAACGCGCGCGGGGGCCCATCTGATCAGCCAAGTCAGCGGTGCTGCGGCCTTTGGCGGCACGCCTGCGGATTTCGCGGTGGTGCAGGCGATTCAGGATCTCCGCAGCCGAGGCAAGCGGATCACCTTCTATCCCTTCGTCATGATGGATGTGCCTGCGGGCAACACCCTGCCGAACCCCTACAGCGCCAACGCCTCGATGCCGGGCCAGCCCGTCTATCCCTGGCGCGGTCGCATCACGGTGTCACCTGCGGCTGGTCAGACTGGCACCGCCGACAAGACCGGTGCGGCCGCCACGCAGGTTTCCGCCTTCTTCGGTTCTGCCTCGGCCGCAAACTATTCCGTAAGCGGCACCAATGTCAGCTGGACCGGATCGCCTTCAGAATGGGGCTACCGGCGGATGGTGCTGCATTATGCCAAGCTTTGCGCGGCGGCGGGCGGAGTCGACAGCTTCTTGATCGGTTCGGAACTGCGCGGGCTGACCACGGCGCGATCTGCCGCCAGCACCTATCCGGCTGTGGCGGCCTTGCAGACCTTGGCCGCCGATTGCCGCGCGATCCTCGGTTCTAGTACAAAGATCGGCTATGCCGCCGACTGGTCGGAATATTTTGGCCACCAACCGGGCGACGGCACTGGGGACATCTATTTCCACCTCGATCCGCTTTGGGCCGACGGCAACATCAACTTCATCGGGATCGACAACTACCTGCCCTTGTCCGACTGGCGGGACGGTACATCTCACCTCGACGCCTTGGGTGGCTGGTCGGGCATTCATGACCTGGTCTATCTGCAATCCAACGTCGAGGGCGGCGAGTATTTCGACTGGTTTTACGCCAGCAACAGCGCGCGATCTGCGCAGACGCGCACCACGATCAGTGATGGCACCTATGCCAAACCTTGGGTGTTCCGACCCAAGGATTTCCGCAGCTGGTGGACCAACAGCCACAAGAACCGTCCAGGCGGGGTGGAAAGCGCCAGCGCGACGGCTTGGGTGCCGCAGTCCAAACCCATCCGTTTCACCGAGATCGGTTGCCCGGCCGTCGACAAGGGCACCAACCAGCCGAACGTGTTCTTCGATCCGAAAAGCTCGGAAAGCGAATTGCCTTACTTTTCGACTGGCGCGCGGGACGATGCGATCCAGCGCCGCTATCTCGAGGCGCTGATTGGCTATTGGTCAGGCGCCACCCACAACCCGGTCTCCTCGGTCTATGCCGCCCCGATGATCGACATGGGCGAATGCGCGGTCTGGTGCTGGGATGCCAGACCTTATCCCGCGTGGCCGGGCCGCAGTGATGTCTGGGGCGACACCGCCAACTGGGAGGTTGGCCATTGGCTGAACGGCCGCCTCGGCAATGCCAGCCTCGGCGATCTGGTGCGTGAGGTCTGCGCAAGGTCTGGGATCGATCCGAACGCCCTCGATGTTTCGCGTCTGGCCGATGCGGTGCCGGGTTTCGTCATTGCGGCCCTCGAAAGCCCACGCGCATCGATTGCGCCGCTGGCCCGGTATTTCGGCTTCGACGCTGTGGAAAGTCAGGGGCTGCTGCGCTTCGTGCCGCGCGGCGGGGTCTCGGTGGCCACGATCACCGCCGACGATCTGGTGGCAGCAGACCGACCGGAGGGAGAGGACATCGAATTCACCAGGGGCCAGGAAACCGAACTGCCGCGCGTTCTGAAATGGCGGATGCTCTCGGCCGACGAGGATTATGAGGCGGTCACCGTGGAAGCCCGCCGCGTGACCGTTGACAGTGTGAGGGTGCAGGCCGAGCAATTCGCCATCGCCCATCCGCCCGCAACGGCTGATCGCAACGCGAGGCGCGCCCTGTTTGAAGCCTGGATCGGCCGTGAAACCACGACCTTCGCCCTCCCTCCCTCGCGACTGGCGCTTGACCCGACCGATGTCGTCTCCATCGAGAATGACGGCCGCAGCCTCGATTTCGCGCTGACTCAAATCGCTGATGGTGAAGCGCGGCGGGTGGAGGCATCGCGACGGGACCAGACGGTCTATGGACTGCCGGAAGGCCCGTCCCGCGGCGTCTCGACCGCCGTGCCGGTGGTTTACGGCCCACCCGATGTGGAAATCCTCGATCTGCCGCAATTGTCGGAGGACGTGCCTGCCTATCGCCCGCTGGCGGCGATCACTGCATCGCCATGGTATGGTCAGGCCGCAATCTGGCGCAGCGCCACGCTGGACGGGTTTTCGCTGTTCACAACGGCGGGCGTTCCCGCCCAGTTCGGCACGCTTGCGGCGGCGCTGGCGTCAGGACCGTCCTGGCGCTTCGATCTGGCAAATGGGCTGCTTGTCGATATCTCGACCGGGTCCCTGCAAAGCGTGACCGACGAGCAGCTGTTCGCAGGTGCCAATGCGCTGGCCTTGGAAACTGCGCTGGGCATCTGGGAGGTGCTGCAGTTCGGCCTCGCTTCTATCATCTCGACCGGCCGCTGGAAACTGACGCGTCTGCTGCGCGGACAATCCGGCACCGAGGATTCCATCCTGCCTTCGGTCCCGATCGGCAGCAGGATTGTGTTTCTGGGACCGGCGCTCGTGTCCTTGCCAGTCACCGAAGCCGAGCTCGGCATGCCGTGGAACTGGCGGATAGGACCCATGGGCCGTGCCGCTGGCGATGTCCTCAATCTGGCGCTGGCGTTCACGCCGCAAGGCCGGGGCCTTCGCCCGTGGAGCCCGGTGCGGATCAAGGGCGCTTGGCAGGGATCGGGCGACATCACGATTTCCTGGCTTCGGCGCACCCGATCGCTGGCGGGCGACAGCTGGACCGCGCCGGAAGTGCCACTGGGCGAAACCACGGAATCCTACGACCTTGAGATCCTGAATGGCGGCGGCTCGGTGATCCGCACCGTCGCGGGCCTCGGGCTTGCCGTCTTGACCTACACCGCCGCGATGCAGGTCGCCGACTCAGGCGGGCCCGTCACAAGCCTGCGCCTGCGGGTGTTCCAGAACGGCCAGCTTGGCCGTGGCGCACCGGCTGAAGCCATTCTCACCCCATAGGAGTTGCCCCAATGGCGGATACGCCCAATCTGGTTCTGCCGTACCTTGCGGCAAACCAGTCCCAAAAGCATGTCACCGTGAACGAGGCCCTGCGACGCCTCGACGCACTGGTCCAGGTCAGCGTCCAAAGTGCGGTCCTGGCAACGCCGCCCGCAAGCCCGACCGAAGGCCAGCGCTGGATTGTTGCGGCTTCGCCAACCGGAACATGGTCGGGGCATGCCGCCCATCTTGCCGCCTGGCAGGACGGTGCATGGGCCTTCTATGTGCCCCTCGATGGCTGGATCGCCTTTGATGCCAATACAGACACCCTTCTCTGGTTCAATACTGGGACCGGCAGCTGGGTGTCGCTCTTCATCGCCATTTTCTCGGATGCGGCATTCACGCTGCAGGACGACATTGACGCCACCAAGCAGGCGCGGTTCCAAATCGCGGGCTTCACTGCCGGGGCCACGCGCGTCTTCACTCTGCCCGATGCCACAACCTCACTGGCAGGGCTGGCCGTTGCGCAGACCTTTTCGGCCAAGCAGACGCTGTCGAACCCGAGCAACGACATCGGAACATCCACCGCAACCGGCACGACCAACCTCGCCACCGGCGCCACGCTGAACGGCAGCACCAAGACGGTGAACATCGGCACCGCCGGGGTTTCGGGATCAACGACGAACGTGACCATCGGCTCGGCGTTGGCCGGGGCGCTGGGCAGTCTGAACATCAACAGCCCCTTCGTGACCTTTGCGTCCAGTGTTTCCGCAATCGCGATGGCTGCGGCCAACGTATCGGCACTCTATCTTGGGCTTGGTGGGGCGATGGCTGATGCGACAAACCGGCTGTCGATCAACTCACCGTCTTCACTGTTCAACCACGCAGGCGCCGGGCATCAGGTCAAGGTCAACAAGGCGGCAGCAACGGACACCGGCTCATTTCTCTTTCAGACCGGATTTTCCGGCCGGGCGGAGTTTGGCCTCACGGGATCGGATGATTTCCAGATCAAGGTCTCTGGCGACGGTGCCACCTGGTTCAACGCGCTGCAGCTGGAACGGACCTCCGGCCGGGTCCGCGCCATGGCGACGCTGCAACTGAACCCGAATGCTGGCGACCCCGGAACCGCAGCGGACGGCGACCTTTGGTACAACTCCAGCACAGGCAAATTCCGGGGACGGCAGGCCGGAGCATCGACCGATCTGATCGGGGGCGGTGGTTCGGGGGCCAGTTCTGCTTATGGCGTGTTGCAAGCCAACTACACCCTGACCAGCGCCACCACAGCCCAGAAGCTGTTCAACTGGTCGACGAACGGCGCGCTGTCCTTGGCTGCGGGAACCTATCGCTTCACCTGCTCGCTGCTGATGACATCGCTGTCGACAACCAGCGGTTCCGCGAAGTTCGATGTAAAAGGCGCTGGCACGGCGATCTTTGGCAAGATGTCGATGCAGGATTTCGGATCGCGCGGCACGGTGGCTGTTGGCGGCGTGACTTCCTTGTCGGGAACCGCTTCGGACGTGCCCGCAAGCGGGGCGGTCCTCGCAACCGTCGGGGCTTCGGCAGCACTTCGCGCCTCGATCCACGGCACATTCGAGATCACCACGGCTGGCACCATCGTGCCCTCGATAGCTCTCGATGTGGCCGCCGCCGCAGTCGTGGTCGCGGGCAGCTATTTCGAATGCATCTACCTCGGTCCGGCCGCCACGCTGGGCGGCAGCTGGTCCTGATCAGCCCGCGCCAGACTTACTACCACCTCCCCAACAGAAAGGAGCCCTTCGTGGCAAATCCGAACGATTTCTGGTCCTGGATCATGACCGATCAGGCGAAAACCGCCCTTGCGGGGGCCGCAGGAGGCATCGTGCGCTGGGTCACCCTGCGCGAGCGCTGGCAGGACGGCGTGGCCTCGCTCCTCGTAGGCGCAATCTGCGCCCTTTATGTCGGGCCCTTCGTCAATCCGCTGATCAGCCCGATGATCGGCGATTTGGCCCCGAACGGCGACAGCAACGGCTTTGCCTCCTTCATCGTGGGCCTCGGCGGCATTTCCATCGCGGGCCTGCTGATCGACCTGATCCGCACTCGGACTTCCAAGGCGAAGGGGGACGGCGATGCGCAAGGCTGACCGCTTCCGCCACCTCCGCCGCGAGGCCCTGTTCTGGTGCGTCGCTGTCCTGATCGGCTTCCTCACGTTCGTCTGCTTCTGACCCATCCTCCAAGCAAGGAAATCCCATGATCTACCAAGGCAAAGCCCGCTATCCCGTCATCGAGATCATATTGCACTGTGCCGCCACCCGCCCGGAATGGATGGTTGTGCGCCCCATCGCGGAAAAGGTCGCCGAAATCCGGCGCTGGCATGTCCAGCAGCGTGGCTGGCGCGATATCGGCTATCACTGGGTGATCGACCGGGACGGAGCCGTCGCCCCGGGCCGTGCCGAGACCGAAATCGGCGCCCATGTGCAGGGCCACAATGCCGGGACGCTCGGCGTCTGCCTTATCGGAGGTCATGGCGCTTCGGCCGACGATCTGTTCGGCGAACATTTCACCAGTGCGCAAGACCGAGAAATGCGGTCGCTGATTGATAGGATCAAAGTGCGGACATCCATCGCGAGGGTCTCAGGGCACAATGACTATGCGCCAAAGGCCTGCCCGGGGTTCAGGGTGAAAGTCTGGATGTAACGTGTAAGCGTTTTAAACCGAGGAACGCGAAAGAAAAGTGGCAGCTAAACCTGAATCCGTTGAATGGCGAATTTGATATAGCATCGTGCAAAGTCCGTCAGCGCTTACGTATTCGACCTTTGATATTGAGCTTCGCACCACCGGCTTCCTGAGAGCCCGGCTCCGGCGCGCAAGTCCTTCACTTTTAGGAGACATCCGGTCGGGCCATGACACAACCTTTGTCAAGTCTTGTCGCTGCAAGCCCGCCACATCATCCTTCATTTTGTCATCGCCGGCAGGCCCAGCCGGGCCCCCATCGCGACAAAGCCGGCTTCTTCCATGTTTTTTGAAGCCATCAGAAAGGCGACGATATCCCACAGTTCGGCATCGGTGTTGGATGCCTGCCAGCCTGGCATCCCGGTAAAGCGAATTCCGTTTTTGATCACCCAGAACGTCTCGGCGTCGGTCATATCGATCAAGTCTGCCAACGGCGGCGCAGGTGGATTGAGGCCGACGGACATGATGCCAGCCTTGAACCCCCGGACGGAATGACACATCGCGCATTCGCCTTGGAACAGCCGGAAGCCGTTATCGACCTGCGCTGGACCAGTCGTCGCGGGCGCAATGATTCCTTTCGCGTGAGCGCCGATGGAGGCCTCGCGCGTCGTCACAAAGAGCCATTGCAAGGGTGCCTGATCGGGAACGAGGGCTGAGACGTTGAAGAACCCGGCATAGACGATCAGCCCGCCTAGCAACGCCACCACCAGAACGGCTCCAACGGTGTAAATCGACAATGCCGCCAACACGTGCTGTCGGCTGCCCGCCCAGAATCCTGTTGTCATTGCCTGTGTCCCTGTTCGGGTTGCATTACATCGGCCAATAGATGACCCGGTCCCAGCCGGCATAGGAATTGGCGATCCGTCCGCGCGGGATGCTGAGCGCGATCAGAAGCGCCCCGCCGGCCATGCCGGTCCAGGTCGCGAAAGCCGTCGCGTTGCCGGTCAAAAGCCAGGGTGCTGCGATCAGCCACAATCCGAAAGCGATGTTGATAAACCGCAGCGGTCGCGCAACCTCGGCAAAGGCGATGATCGAGAAGGTTACGACGAGGGCGCCCGTCAGATGGTCGCTGTTGGCCATCTGGCCCGACGTGCCAAGGCCAAGCCGCGTGAACATATAGCATACCCCCACGGCACAGCTTGCCAGCAACGACCAAGGCAGTGTCACGCCCCGCGCCGCCTGCCCAGTCATGTCGCTCATTGGCGCGCCGAGCCCGGTGGCTGGGTCGGGCATGCCGTCGTCCATCGCATCGCCGGTCCAGAACGCGCGCCAAAAGGGTTTGCCCTTGCGCCGGGCATCGACAAGGAACTGACCCATGGCTACGAATTCATCCAACGAATAGGGGATCATGATCACCATCGCCAGACCGGCGATCAGGCAGATCGTGCACCAGGTGCCGATCACGATCGGCTGGATAATGATGAAATAGATACTGACGCCGCCAAGCGGCAGGATCAGCACTGCCAGCGCCAGCACCATCCAAGGCATCGTGCGCCAGCGGGTCTTGCCGCCCATGAAGGTCATCACAAGCTCCAGCATATAGACCACACCACCAAGTGCGCCATCAGCAATCGGCCAGGCTTTGGAGGCATCAGAGGTGATGATGGTCTGCGTCCCCAAACCGAAAAACGGATCCCAGGCGCTGTCGATATGGCCAAGCTGATAGGCCCCCATGTAGCGCGCGAGGAAAAAGCCAATCAGCGCCAGCGGGGCCACCGGAAAGCGCTGCAGCCAGCTTGACGGCGTGTAGGACCAACCAGGCGGTACGTCCGGCCCGCCCATCATGCCCGCCATACTCATCCCCGGCATCATCGGGATCAGCACCGACAGCGCAATCACCAGACTGCCGACCAGTGTATCATTGGCGTAGGCCGAGGCGAGCGGCGTCCAGAACACCAAGGGTGCCAGCAGCAGCCAACCACCGACCACGGCCAGCGCCCATTGCGCCCAAGGGTAGCGCCGCGCTGTATTGGCTGCCAGATACCCTAACAGGATTAACACGAGGCCGGTGCCGATATCACTGTAGGTCATCCAAAGATTGCGCATCTCGAACGATGAAAGGCCCCGTTCGGCCATGACCCGCAGCGCACTGGCATTGGGAATGAATTCGCTGAGATAGCCCAGCGTGAACGGGCTGGCGACCAGCCAGACCCCGAGAATCATGTTCATGTAGTGCGGCCAAAGAAGGGCCTTGTGAGCATTGACCATCATGTCGCCGGAGCCTTGCGGCCCAGCCATCCCGGCCATGCCTTCCATGCCCGGCATTTTGTCATGTCCGGATGCCGCGTCCTGCGCAGGCATCGTCGCGCCAGCCTTGAGAACAAGTGTCATGCCGCATTTCGGGCAGTTTCCCGGCGCATCCTGCACGACCTCGGGGTGCATTGGGCAGGTGTATTGTGCACCGGCAGCTTTGGCGGGGGTATCCGCGTCGATTTTCATGCCACAGGCTCCAGCGTCATGCCGCAGCGCGGGCAATTGCCGGGCGAAGATTGCCGGATCTCGGGGTGCATCGGGCAGGTATAGACTGTGCCTGTCTCTGTGATCCCCGCGACCTTATATGGCAGTCCGGCGGCCATTTTGACTGGTCTGTGCGGCGCCATGGCGTCCGAATGGTCATGCCCGGCGTGGACATCGGCCCTTTCGGGCACCTCAGTCTCATCGGTTTCATGAACCGCTGGCATTGACGACGGCAGTTCCAGCCCGTGTTCGCGATACCATCCTGCGGGATCAGCCTTCAGCGCCGCGACCATTTTGGGCATCGTCGCGCGCAGGCTTCGTTTGGGGGCCCAGCCAAGCAGGCTCAACGCGTGAGAGATGTCGAGGATGTAATCGTCATTGGCACGGTCGATCATCCACGGCTTGATGAAGGGGCCGGGACCTGGCAGCAGCCCCTCGGCCCATGCCCCGACTTTGGCAATCAGGCTGGGAACGCTGTAGGTTTCCCAGCTTGTCCCATGGATCAGTTCAATGAAGCCCTTTTGCAATGCGTCATAGCTTAGCGCCTCTGCCTCACCCAGAAGAACGATCGACTCGGAGGGCAGCTTTGTCCGGCGCTCGACGGCCAGTTCGATTGCATCGACCAGATCATCCATGTGCAGGAAGGATTGACGGTGCGAGGTTTCGCCGGAGTAAAGGTGGCTCGCCAGTTGCCGCTCGAAAATTCGCTGGATCTGATTGGCCAGAGGTGGCGAATGGCACACGTCATCATAGACCCCTGCCAGTCGCAGGATCGCGACCGGAATCTTGCCATGTTCGGCACGGATCAGCGCCTCGGTGCGCACTTTCGATTCAGGATAGGCCCACGTCGCGCCGATCGGCGACTCTTCGGTCAGCACCGCGCCCGGCTGATTGGGGGCGTGCACCAACATGGTGCTGGAGAAAATGAACTGCGCGACTTCAAAGCCATCCTGCAACCCACGCAGCAGGCGCTGGGTGCCTTTGACGGTGATCTCGTCATATTTCGGGTTCGGCTCGCCCAGAAAATCGTAATAAGCGGCCAAGTGGATCACCGCCGCGATCTTTGATCCGTGATGCGCCCGCAGCATCTTGAGCCCTTCATTCAGGCTGTCGTCAGAGCTGATGTCAACGGCGATACGGACACAATCGGGCGGCGGCGGGGCGGGGGCTTTCTGGTCAAATCCAATCACCTGACCGTATTTCCCGGTCAGGTGTTTCATAACTGCGCTGCCGATCCGTCCGTTCGAGCCGGTCACGAGGATGAGGCCTGATCTGTCGTTCATGTTGGTAACTCCTAAACTGAATTGCATCTATTTTACCAGCAAATGGCTGATCCTCGGCGAGTTCGGTCGTTCCTCGCTTGATCAGGCTGCCCCTCGGATCTTGTCACGATCATTGTCAGCCCACGGTCACCTTTGACTGGACCGGCAGTGCATCGGTCTCACTTGCGAACCATCGGGTCAGCAGGCCGACGTTGATCAGTACCCGCCAACCACACCGAGTCCGCCCGACAGGGCGCAGACGATCAACTTGCCGGAGATTTTCCTCACCCGCACTGATCCAAGTCAACTGCAACGGAACGCAGTCGTCAGCCGTTCCAGTGCCTGTCCGGAAACCCGCCTGAAACTGCGCCTGCCTGCCGTTTGTCATCTGCTCTCCACGATTGCACGCAAACGTGCGGATAGGGCTGACACAGATCAACCCACTATCCACTGCCTTCGCGCATGATGTGACCATGGGTGCATTCGCGTGTTCACCCTTTGGGTTCGACAATCCCACAGCCGAAGTTTGTAGCGCGGCGACAGGCCCTTCGGCTTGATCCGGACGTGGCTGTCGCGCCCATCCCACCTGCCAAGGCGGGTCAACCAAAAGGAATTCGGAAATGCTACTTAATCTGTCAACAATCCGGGGACATAGCATCGAGGCCAGCGACGGCACGATTGGCTTTGTCAGCGATGTCCTCTTTGATGATACCAGCTGGATGGTCCGCTGGATGGTCGTGGATACCGGCGATTGGCTGCC
>JBBRKS010000083.1:0-16421 GCA_038231775.1 Rhodobacterales bacterium
CCTCAATTTGCCGACCAGACCTGCCCGCGATCCCGCGAAATCAGTGCCCAGCTTCACGCGAAATGACTGCCCATGATCCCGCGAAATCGATGCCCACCATCACGCGAAACACGCAGCCCATTGTTCTTGAACCAATGGCGAACAAGGGCTCGCTCCAATACATCAACGGCTTCTATAACCCACGCCGCCGACATTCAGCATTGGGAGGCAAAAGCCCCTTGGCCTTCGAGCGCCAGGTGGCCTAAACGAGCACTTGGAGCGGCACGAATACGTGACAAGACCAAGGATACCCGTTTTCTGGCTTGGCTGTCGGATGCGATGTCGGGCGAGGGCGTCGATTTGCCCGAGGTTGAGGCGCAGATTTATGCGGCGGCCCTTGCGCAAGCGGACGGCAATCTTTCGGCGGCGGCCCGGCTTGTCGGATTGACCCGCGCGCAGTTCGCCTACCGTATCCGGCCCGCCGACGCCTAGACTTGCCTGGCGAGCACAAAATCATGGGCCACGCGAAAGAACGGCCCCTTCATTTCAGCCTCTGCAATCGCGGCCTTGTCCGTGATCGGTTCGAACTTCGCCATCAGGCTTTGCTTGACCCCAAAAACGGCGTCCGAACGGATATAGGCATCGTCGGGGTCGAAGATATGCGTGGTCAGGGTTTCAAACCCATCGGCGCTGATGATGTAATGCAGATGCGCAGGCCGGAACGGATGGCGCCCCAGCCCTTTGAGAAGGTTGCCCACGGTGCCATCATCGGGGATCGGGTAGAATTTCGGCTTTACGCCCCTGAACCAGTATTCGCCCGCAGCATTGGTGCGAAACACGCCGCGCAGATTGAAATCGGGCTGGATGCCCTTTTGCTGGACATCGTAAAAGCCTTCGTCATTGGCTTGCCACACGTCAATCTTGGCATTGGCAATCGGGGTGCCGTCGGTGGACAGAATGCGCCCCTTGACCAGCATCGGCTCGCCCTTCTGATCCAGACAGATGTCCGACCCAAGCGGCAATTCCGGCGCGTCGGCCACATGGAACGGCCCCAGAACCGTGGACTCCGACGCGCCAGAGGGTTTGCGGTTGTTGATGGCATCGACCAGCATCGACATGCCGGTGACATCTGACAACAGGATGAACTCTTGCCGCCATTCGGTGCACATCTGGCCGGTTTTGGTCAGGAACATGATGGTTTTGAACCATTCTTCCTGGGTTGGCTCGATCTCTTTGACCGCCGCGTGCAGGTGCCGGGTGATCACGGCCATCACCTCAGCCAGACGCGCATCAGGGGCCTTGGCATTTCGGGCGATGACCACATCGGCAGAGGTGTCTTCGGTGAAATACCCACTTTCGTGGGTGTCGGGCATGGGAGCCTCCTCAGACAGGGTTCAGGATGGCGCGCAACGCGCGGGTCAATGCGGCGGCAGGGTCTTGTGGCATAGTGCTGCTGCGCCAGGCAACATGGTGGTCGGGCCGGACAAGGACACAGCCGCTGTCGCTGACCTCACTGGCGCGCGCCCAGTCGCCCAAGTGGTCCTGCACCGGCTGACGCGGGCCGATGACCTGGACGTGGATCTTGATGCCAAGCGCCGCACTGACGGTTTCTGCCGCGCTTTGCCAAGCCTCGCCGCCGATGCTGGTCAGCAGCGAAAACGCACCATGACCGCACAGATCAAGGCTGGAGACCTTGGCCCCATCGGGCCTGAACAGCCAGACATGGGGCAGCCGCGCGCCGGGCCAAGTGGTGGGGTGATAGTGCAACTCGCGGTCGCGGGTAAAGGCGGGTTCAGGCTGACCATCCGCAACAACGGCGGTGGAGCGATAGCGCTGGTTCATCTCGATCCCGTGGCAGTCGAATTCATAGACCTTGAAGGCTATCGCCTTGCGCAACGCCTCGCGCTGCGCCTCGGCGGCCGGGGTTGCCTGAACCCGCGCCTCCATGTTCTGCTGCATCCTGACCGGATCAACCGAGCCGGTCAGACCCAGCGCATCAAAGATCGGGCCGAATTCGCCGATGGATTGGTTGGCGCGGGTCACGATCTGCTTGGCAATCGGCGCTCGTTCGACGGTGTAGCTGTCCAGCAGCGCTGGCCCGGCCTGCCCCTTCAGAACACTGGACAGTTTCCAGCACAGGTTGAAGGCGTCCTGAATCGAGGTGTTCGACCCCAGGCCATTGGACGGCGGGTGCCGGTGCGCTGCGTCGCCCATGATGAACACCCGCCCGTTTTGCATGGTCGTCGCATAGGCGTTGTTCACGGTCCAGGTGTTGGCGCTGATCAGGTCGATCTTGAGTTCGGGATCGCCGACCAGTTGCCGCGCGACCTTGGTGGCATAGTCGGGCGTGACCTCGGGAGGGGGTTCGTTGATGTCATAGCCCCAGACTATCAGCCATTCGTTCCACGGCCGGATCATCCGCACCAACCCCATGCCGATCCCCCCGACATTGGCACCGGGCTGCATCACCCAATACAGAACCGAGGGGCGGTGGGCGACATATTTGGACAGATCCGCGCGGAACAGGATGTTCATTGACCCGCCAACCGCCATCTGCCCCTCGATCGGCAGGCCCGCGTGTTCAGCGACCAGAGAATTGCCACCATCCGCACCGATCAGATATTGGCTGCGGATCGTCACGTCCTTGCCGGTCAGCCGGTCGCGACAGGTGGTGGTCACACCGTCCGCATCCTGCACATGGGACAGGTATTCGGTGGACATGCGGGCTTGGGTGCCACGCTTACAGGCGGTCTTGAACAGCAAGGGCTCCATGAAGGTCTGCGGCAGGTCGTTCATGAAGGTGGGCGAGGACATCAGATGCTCTGCCTTGGACAGGGGGCTGGTGCCCCAGCTTTGCATCCGCCCGATCTCTTCGCCGGCAAGGCTTTCGCAAAAGACGTTGTTGCCCATCAACTCTTGTTCGGTCGCGTGCAGATAGGCCTCATCCTCGACATCGCGCCCCAGATCGCGCAAGACTTCCATCGTGCGTTGGTTGGTGATGTGGGCGCGGGGCGTGCTGGCCAGCCAGCGATACCGGTTCACCGCCATGTTGGCGATGCCATAGCTGGACAGCAACGCGGCGGAGGCCGAGCCTGCCGGGCCTGTGCCGATGATAAGAACCTGCGTTTGGATGTCCGCCATTTTATCCTCCTGTCATGCGCCGCCGCCCTGTCGGGCATCGATTTTTACGCTTTGATCCAGCCGTATCGTTCAGTGTCCTTGCCCGCGTAATCGGGGTCCAGATAGATGAAAAGCCGGCTGATCTTGCCATCTGTGATGGTAAAGCAGTCACAGAACCGCCCGGCACCCCACATCGGCTGATCGGCCAGCCACGGGCCGTCGCGGTGCATCCCCTCACTACAGCCTTCAACCGCAAAACTGTCGGACCCGTTCATGTACCAGGTGAAACCGTCATAGTGATGGGCGATGGATTTCAGCGTGGCTCCGATGTCAGAGAACATCGCGATCACCTGAGCCTTGCCGGTGGCCACGCCCCATTTGGCGATATAGACCACGGCATCCTCGCTGAAGTGGTCAAACAGGCCCAGTCCTGTCGTGGGCGAAACCCCACCGGCATCGAGGGATTTGAGATAGCTTTCCGCCACTGATTTACGGTCGTCATCGGTCATATCGCGTCCTTTCTGCTTGGCCGACTGTCGGGGTGACAGCCGGGATTCCGATGCCTGCGACGGGCGCATCACGTTTCATGGTCAGACAAAAGACGGCGGCGGATCGGAAACAGCTGCAAGCCGGTCCGGGCGGAAAAAAGGCCCCACAGACCGCGCGGCGCAAACAGCATCACCACGATGCCAAGCCCGCCAAGGATCATCAGATACCAACTGCCAAAGTCCGACAGAGTATTCTGCAACGCCCAGAATACCAGCACACCGATGATCGGTCCTTCAATGGTGCCGATACCACCAATCACCACGATGAAAATCACATAGGCGGTCCAGTCGGTGACACTGAATGCCGCATCCGGGCTTATGCGGGATTTCTGCAAGTATATCAGCCCGCCCGCAATCCCCGTTCCAAAGGCCGCCACCAGAAACACCAGCCATTTCAGCTGCTGCGCATCGACTCCAACCGATTTGGCGGCCTGAAAGTTGTCGCGCAGGGCAGCCAGTGCCAGCCCTCGTTTTGAGCGCAGCAGCGCATAAATTCCCCCAATGGTCGCCACGGCCAAGGCCAGCGCCAGCCAATAGGTCACAATGTCGCGCGCCGCCGCCGCCCGCACGTCAAACAGGCTGGCGACCCAGGCCGTCCCCCAGAAATCGCTGGCCGTGCGGGGCAATGAAGTGCCTGTCCCACCGCCCAAGGTCTTCCAGGTGGCAAAGCTCAGCCGCACCACCTCGGCCACGACCCAGGTTCCGATGGCGAAATAGGCGCCGTAGAGCCGGAACGCGAAAAAGGCGGTAGGAACCGCGACAATCGTGGCGATCACGCCCGACAGGATCAGTGCTGGCACCGGGTCCATGCCCCACAGGATAACCGCGCCAAACATCGCATAGGCCCCCAGCCCGACAAAGGCCTGTTGTCCGACGCTGACCAGCCCGCCATAGCCCGCAAGCAGGTTCCAGAACTGCGCCAGTGTCAGTATGGACAGGATGAAGAACAGGTCCTGAATAAGGGTGCGGCTGGCAAAGACCGGCAGGATGATCCCGAGGATCACGAGGCCCACGGCAAGGGCACCCGCGATCTGCGAGGTTCTCGTTCTGGGTTGAACCTGATAGGCCATCCGCGCCTCCTAATCGAACGCCCGGGGGAAAAGCCCCCGGGGTTTGATCAACAGCACGACCAGAAACGCCACATGCCCGGCCAGAATTTGCCACTCCGGGCTGATCGACGCCCCCAGCGTCTGCGCCACCCCGATGATGATCCCGCCCGCCAGCGTGCCCCACAGCGAGCCAAGCCCGCCGATGATCACCGCCTCGAACGCGTAAAGCAGTCGGGCGGGGCCGACGGTCGGATCAAAGTTCGCCCGCATCCCCAGATAAAGTGCGGCAATGGTCACCACGATCATGGCGATTCCGGTGGCCATTGCGAAGACGCCCGCCGGTTTGATCCCCATCAGGCTGGCCGTCACCGGATCATCCGACGTGGCCCGGAACGCCCGACCCAGCGCGGTGCGATAGAACAGCTGGTTCAGCGCCACGATCACCAGAATGGCTGAGGCAAATGTCAAAAGCGGCATGATCCCCACGGTCACAGGACCAAGGTTCCACGAGGCGGTTTCCAGCGCCCCGCCGCTCACCCGCTGACTGTCAGCCGAAAACCCCTCCAGCAGCGCGTTTTGCAGCACGATGGACAGGCCGAAGGTGACCAGAAGGGGCGGCAGGATATCATCCCCCAGGACGCGGTTCAGCACGATGCGCTGCAATAGCCAGCCCAGCGCGAACATGATCGGCATCGCAATCAGGGCGGCCAGAAATGGGTTGATCCCCAGCACCGAAACCACGGTCAGGATCAGATAGGCCGCCATCACGATCAGGTCGCCATGCGCCAGATTGACCAGCCGCATGATGCCGAACACCAGACTTAAGCCCGCCGCAAACAGCGCATAAAGCCCGCCCAACAGGATGCCTTGAACGATGGTATCCAGCCAGATCATGCATGCGCTCCGAAATAGGCGGCATGGATGGCGTCGCGGCTGAGGTCGGCGGGGGCGCCTGACAGCGTCACGCGGCCCTCCATCATGCAATAGACGGTGGTTGCGACCTTCATGGCCTGCCCGATGTCTTGCTCAACCACGATCACGGATGCGCCTGAGTTTTGGATTTCCGGCAGGGCCGCGTAGATGTCGCGGATCACGACAGGGGCAAGGCCAAGGCTGATCTCGTCGCACAAGAGGACGCGGGGATTGGACATCAGGGCGCGACCGATGGCGACCATCTGCTGTTGGCCCCCCGACAAGGCGGTGCCGGGGACGCGGCGTTTTTCCTTCAGGATCGGGAACAGGCGATAGACGGTGTCCAGCGTCCAATGCCCGGCGATCTTGCGCCCATAGGTGCCGATCAGCAGGTTTTCCTCGACCGACAGCGAGGCAAACAGCTTGCGCCCCTCGGGCACCATTGAGATGCCCATCGCCATCACCTCATCCGCCGGGCGCGCACCGATGGCGGTGCCGTCATAGCGGATCATCTCTGGCGCATTGCGCAAGACCCCCGCGATAGAGCGCATCAGGGTCGTCTTGCCAGCCCCGTTCGCGCCGATGATGGCAATGGTCTGCCCCGCATCAAGCGCGATATCGACGCCGAACAGAGCCTGAAAGTCGCCGTAGTGTGCGGTCAACCCTTGGGTTTGCAGCAGGGTCATACCTCGATCCCCAGGTAGATCTCGCGCACGGTCTTGCTGGCCATGATCGCATCCGGCGCGCCAAGGCCAATCACCTTGCCAAAGTCCAGAACCAGCAGCCGTTCCACCACCGAGGTCAGGGCGTGCAGGACATGTTCGATCCAGATGATCGTGACGCCCGAAGCGTGGATGGACCGGATCGTGCGCACCAGCGCCTGACATTCGCCCTCGGTCAACCCGCCAGCGATTTCGTCCAGCAGCAAAAGGCGCGGGCCGGTGGCCATGGCGCGGGCCAGTTCCAGCCGTTTGCGTTGCAGCAGGCTGAGCGAGCCTGCCGTGTCATTGGCGCGCGGCATCAGTTCGGTCTGGTCCAGAATCTGGGCGCAGGTCGCTGTCACCTCGGCCTCGGATTTGCCTTGCCCGTGGGTTGCCGCGACCACGAGGTTTTCGAAAACCGTCAAGTTCGCAAAGGGCTGCGGTATCTGGAAGGACCGTCCCATACCCAGCTTGCAGCGCTGCATGGGCGAGGTGTGGGTGACGTCACGCCCGTCAAACTCTATCCGGCCCTTGTTCATGCCGATGTTGCCGGTGATCAGGTTGAACAGCGTGGATTTGCCCGCCCCGTTTGGGCCGATGATCCCCAGCGCCTCGCCCTTTTCAACGGAAAAAGAGACGTCATCGGTGACGGTCAACGCACCGAAGCTTTTTGAAACGCTGGTCAGGGTCAACAGGGCCATTGGCAGACTTTCATGTGCGGCCCCCGCCGGGATGGCGGGGGCCATTTTGATCGACCTGTCAGGCCAGTGCTTCCATCTTGCCCGCAGCGGGAATGTTCGGCGCGGTGGTGTTGTCGACGATCACCAGATCAAAAGTGCCGTCGTCCTTGCGCCGCCACTGCCCGCCAACCAGCGGGGTTTTGCAGACGTTCTGCGCGGCAAAGGGCGGCAGGTTGGCGCCGTCAAACGCGACCTTGCCCACCATCGTATCAAGGCTGGTGGCGCGGATCGCGGTGACCAGCGCGTCGGCATTGGTCGGATCAGAGGCCCGTTTCATCACATCCGCCGCCATTTCAAACAGCGAATGGATATAGCCGATCGGCTGGGTCCATGGCCGTTTGGTGGTTGCGGTAAAGCCATTGGCAAGATCCATCGCGCTTTCGCCGGTCAGCGAGGATTTGAACGGATGCTGGGCTGACCACCACACCTCGCAGGACAGGTTATGCCCGGCCTTGCCCAAAGTCTCGACCGATTGTGGGAACAGGATCGCCTTGGCCACGGTAATCGCCTTGGGGGAAAGCCCCTGCTGGATCGCCTGATTGCGAAAGGTTGTGAAATCGGGCGGGATCACAACTCCGGTGATGATGTCGCATTTGGCGGCTTTGAAGGCGTTTATCTGGGCGCTGAAATCGTCGTTCAGGTTCTGGTAGCGGCCCGGATCGGTGGTCGTATAGCCCGCCGCCGTGAAGCCCGGAGCAACGCCGACCTTGGGGTCACCCCAGGCATTGCCGTCTGCATCGTTGGGGAACAGCCCACCGACCTGTTTGGTGGTATCAAGCTGGTTCCACATGTTGGTGAAGACGGCGATCACGTCCTCCAGCCCCCAGAAATAATGATAGGCAAAGTCAAAGGGCTTCCAGGTGGTCGGATCGCCGGGGTTGCCCTGTTGACCAATGAAGAACGGCTGCCACGGCGCCATGGTCGAGATGACCGGCATGCCTTCGCCTTCGCAGACCGTGGCGACCGGGTTGGTCGTCTCGGGGGTAGAGGCCACAAGCATCAGGTTGATCTTGTCAGTGACGATCAGGTCTTTGGCAACATCGGCGGCGCGGTTGGGGTTGGACTGGCTGTCCTTGACGATCACCTCGACATCGACGCCCTGCTTGGCCATCACGGCCTTGAACATGGCGATGGTAAAGGCGTCTTCCTCGGCAAAGCCGGCCAGCGGGCCGGTTTGCGGGCTGACATAGCCGATCTTGATCTTGGCGCCCTTGGCCAGTGCTGGCATGGCAAGGCCGCCAACGGTTGTGACAAAGCCCGCAGCGGCGGCGGTCTTGAGCAGTTTGCGACGTGTGATCATCTGGGTCTCCTCCCGTGATATGGTTTTTATCGGGTCAGTCAGGCCGCGTGCCCTCCTATGCGGCCTGAAGCAATTTGCGAATATCCGCCCGGTCAAACGGGCGCGGATTGGGATACGGCGTCTGGGTGGCAATTTCGGCAGCACGGTCCAGATCGGCTGTGGTCAGCCCCAGATCGCGCAGGGCCAAAGGTGCACTGTTGGCCTTGGCAAAGTCCCACAACCCACCTCCAACCGACCCGCCAAACACCGCCGCCACCGGGGCCACCGGGGCCAGAAGCTCTGGCACGGCACCAGCATTGAAACTCGCAGTATGTGGCAGCAGGATCGCATTGGTGTCAGCGTGCGGCGTGTTGAAGCTGCCGCCAAGAGTATGGACCAGCTTGTGATGCAATGCCATCGTCACATATCCCAGTGCCGTCGAGCACAGCCATGCCGCATACAGAACCTGACCGCGTGCCGCCAGATCCTGCGGAGCATCACGCAACACCGGCAGCCCCGCCTTGAAGGCCCGCATCGCCTCAACGGACATCAGCGACAGCACCGGATTGCCGTCGGCGGCATAGAGCGCCTCGACTCCATGGGCGATAGCGTTCAGCGCTGAGGTGACCGTCATCGCCGCTGGCAGGCTGAGGGTCAGCGCCACGTCATAAATCACCGTTTCCGGCCGGATCGCCGGATCGCGCCGTGTGGTTTTGCGCCCATCAACCGTCTCGCCCAGAATGTCGGTCATTTCCGAGCCGGCATAACTGGTCGGGATGGCGATCTGATCGGCACCGCTGCGCACCGCAATCGCCTTGCCCAACCCGATGGTGCTGCCACCGCCCAGCGACACCACACAAGTGGCGCTGCTGGATTGATAGGCGTCCAGAGCGGCCTCGGTCACCTCGATCGGGGTGTGCATGGCAGCTTGGGTAAAGACGCCCCGCGACAAGGGACCAAGGGCTGTGGCCAGCGCCTCGGCCTCTTCCGCCTGATGCGAGGTGGACAGAACCAACGCTCCGGCGTGACCCAGTCGGCGCACCTCGTCGCCCGTCTGCGCCAAAGTTCCCGTGCCAAAGACAACGCGGGAGGTTATGCCGGGAAAGATAAAGCCCTTCGCCAAATCCATCACCACGCCCCGCCAAACAGGGCACGGCCCGCAACGATGTCGGTCAGCATTCCCTGAAGGACACCACATTCCACAGCCGAGACCTCATGCCCGCGCCCCGGAAACATGTCGGTCCGCAGGCGCGCCTTTGCACGGGTCAAGTCTCCCAACATCTCATGGTACGCGGTGGCGGGAATCCAAGGGTCGTTGTCCCCGCAGGAGGCATAGATCGGCATCCCACCCATATCGGTGATGGGCAAGTCGTCCATCCGGTGTCCGACGCGGCAACTGGTCAGCAATGCCGCCGCCTGAAATATCGGCCCCTCACGCATCAGGTATTCGACCGACAGACAGGCCCCTTGGGAAAACCCCACAAACATCGTCGGCTTCATGCCCATCCCGGCACGGCCCTCTTCAACCGCCAGAGCCAGCGCATCGAGACTTTCGGCAAGCTCTGCCCGGCTGTCAGGCGTAAGAGCGTCGATGGCCCGGGCGGCATACCAGCCCGGACCCTTTGATTTTGGCAGCACAAAGCGGGCTTCAGGCACATCGAGATGTTGGACGATGCTGGCCATCATGTCGTCTTGCGTCTGCCCGCGCCCGTGGACAACGACGCAGAGAACCTGCGCCGTTGCCTTGGCCTCGATGATCCGAGTCTCTCCCATGGTGATCAGAAGTTTGCCGGTTCAAGACCGTCTTCCATTTCGGCTTGGCGGTCGGCGAACCATGGCGGGAACACCAAGGTCTTGCCGATGGCGTCGGCAGGCTCATCCTTGGCCCAGCCTTCAGGAACCGTCCACGCCAGTTCAAACAGCGCCCCACCCGGGCTGCGCACATAGCAGGACTTGAAATACATCCGGTCTTTTTGTTCGGAGATATCGGTAAAGCCCAGGCCCTCGATATGGGCGCGCAGCGACATCTGGTTTTCTTCGTTCCCGGTGTTCAGCGCCATGTGGTGGATCGTGCCGCCTGCCAGAGTCCAGGTGCCCTGCGCCACGCCGGGTTCATGCAGCACCTCGACCATGCTGGACGCACCGGCATTGTTGGGCACTTCGAACACCAGTCCTTCGTGATTGTCGGCGACCTTCTTCAAGGGCAAGGCGATGGTCAGGAAATCATCCATCGCCGAGCGGTCCAGCACGGAAATCGCGCCACCATAGATGCCCTTGATCCCATGTTGCGCGCTGACGCCCTGATCGGGGTTGGCGATGGGCGTGCGGTTGTCGGACGGGTTTTCAACCAGCTCGTGCGGAATGCCGCAGGGGTGGGCGAACACCACACGGTCGGCACCAAAGCGGGTCGTCTTGTGCGCCGTCGCACCCTTTTCGTTCAGTCGGTTCACCCAAAAATCGGATGCGCCCAGTGGAATCGCCTGCATCACCACCTTGGATTGGTTGGAGCCGCGCCGCCCATAGACGCCCGGCTTCTTGAACGGAAATGTGGTGATGATGGTCGAAGCATCGCCGTTCTTGGCCCCGTAATACAGGTGATAGACCGGCAGCACACCGTCAAACAGAACGGTGCGCTTGACGGAAAACAGGCCCAGCGTCTTGGTGTAGAAATCGTAATCCTCCTGCACGCCATGCGTGCTGAGGGTCATGTGGTGATACCCACTGATCTTGGTCATGGATGGTCCTCCTCGGTTATCGTAGGTCTGCTGCGCCGGGGTGAACCGGCGCGAGGGTAAAGGTGATCTGCACCGTCCTGGCGCTCAAATCTGCAAGCAGCGCGGGCTGGACGGAAAACAAGGGGTCGGCGTCGATGGCCGGATCGGTCCGGTCAAAGACATGCGTGGTAAGGGTCACGAATCCGGGCGCCTGCACGCGGAACTGGATATGAGCTGGCCGCCGCAAGCCAAGGCCAAGGCGGGACAGCAGGTCGGCAACCGGTCCGCTTTCTGGCAGGGCATAGGCGCCCGGTCTGATGGTGTCGCATCGGACAGACCCAGCGGCATCGGTCAAAAACTGGCCGCGCAGGTTCATCTCTGGCTGGCCGTCGGGTTCTTGATTTTCAAAGCGGCCCAAGGCGTTGGCTTGCCAGACTTCAATTCTGGCGCCGCAGATGGGCATACCGTCCAGATCGGTTATCTTAACGAAAACCGTCAAAGGCGTTCCTATGCCGTCGATACTGATGCTTTCGCCAGACAGTTTCACCGGCGCGCCTTTGCGAAAGAATGGGCCAAGGATGGTAGTGGGTGTGGCCCCGTCCGGGCGCGGGTTTGCGGCATTCTCAATCGCCGTGCTCAACCCCATCGCATCCGCCAACAATATCCATTCCTGCCGGTTATCACTGCATGCGGCTTCGACTGCGGACAGAAAGGTGATGGTCCTTTTCATATCATCGCGGTTGATTTTGTGGCGATCAACCACGGCATAAAGCGCAGGCATCAGATCAGACAGTATCGCGGAAAGACGCGCGTTGGATGCACCAAGCACGCGCCGTGGGAACTCCGTTGCCGGCCCCCTTGGTTCTCCGGAGATACTCGGCCCATCCATATGACCCCCTCCCGGATCTGCTGATGATCAAAGATTACCACCAAAACTATGACACTGGATGATTTTACGCGGATATGGCATAGCATTATGCTATGAAGTTTGACGAAAAACACCTCGTGCAGTTGGCCGCTGTTGTCGGGGCAGGCGGCGTGACAGAAGGCGCAAACCTGCTGGGAATGACGCAGTCTGCCGTGTCGCGTACCTTGTCAGCGCTGGAAAAGCGGTTGGGCGAACCGTTGTTCCTGGCCGGGCGTCGCCCGCTGATTCCCACCCTGATCGGGCGGCAACTGGCTGAGCATGGCAAGGTGATCCTGGAGGCATCGCGCAAAGCATCAGAAACCGCGCTCAGCTTTCAGGCGGGCAGTTCGGGGACCGTGCGGATCGGTGGAGTGCCGTTTTTCATGGACGCCTTCATCTCGCGCATGATCGGGGGATTCCAGCGGATCGAGCCGGATATCAGGGTGGAGCAGTCCTATGGCAATATGCCGGACCTGCATGCCGAACTGCGGTCAGGGCAGCTTGATCTGGCGATTTGTCCGACGGGTCTGGTTCAGCCCGGCACCGATATTTCGTTCACGGAAATTCTGCCGGGCCGGAACGTTGTTGCCGCATCCGCCCGCCATCCTCTGCTGAAGAAGGCTCGGCTGACTTCTGCGGATGTCCTGAAATACCCTTGGATATCACCACTGCCCGGATCGCCTTTGTTGGCCGACCTGCATTCGATCCTGCTGTCGATCGGCATGAAAGAGGTCGAGGTCCGCTATTCCGGCGGCTCGTTGCTGTCGGTGATCAACTACCTGCAGGAAACCAACGCGCTGACCGTCCTGCCGCACATCGTGGTTTTCGCCTATCGGTCGCTGGGACAGATCCAGACGATCCCGATCAAGATCCCACAGCCAGAGCGATCCTTGGGCATCATGCAAATGGAGGGGGCGCCGCAATTTCCAGCGTCCGAAAAGCTGAAGCGCTTTATTCTGAAAGAGTTTGAAGAGCTCAAAACGCTGATCCTGCGGCATGAGAACGCTGTTGTGTGGGGGGGGTAGGCCACGGTTTCCAGGTCATGGCTATGGCTTGGTGGCGCAGGCCATTTCCCTTTTACAGGACGCAAGGGGTCCATCGGGACCAGCGCCGACCCGGTTGGCGCAAAACACCCTGACTGCTGGACCATGGCAGCAGAGCGCGTTAGCTAATCTATCAGGGTGTGATTTTGGAGGGAGTGATCATGGCCGGGCTTGCACCACAAGACAACACGACAACACCGGATCAGCTTGATTTTGACCCCTACCCGATCTATCGAGGCCTGCGCGCCGAGGCCCTGTGTTGCGCATGAAATCGGTCGGCCGCACCCTGCTGACCAAGGCTGCGGATACCAGATTCGTGAAGGAAAACCCGATGGTGTTTTCCTCGGATGACTCCAACACGCCGATAAAACGGGCGTTTCAGGCCCATACTTTGATGCGCAAGGACGGCGAGGCCCATCAGCGGGAAAGAATGGCGATGGCGCCCGCCTTCAATCCCAAGGTGATCCAGAACGTCTGGATGCCGCGCTACCGCCAGATCGCGGAAGAATACGTCAGCCGTTTGCCGCGCGGTGAGGTTGTGGATCTCTATTCCGCGCTGGCCGGCCCCCATGCCTCGCGTGGGCTGGCGCTCCTCTTGGGTCTGGATGAGGCGTCGGATGCCGATATGGAGCGGTGGAGTTGGGCGCTGATCAACGGGGCGGGAAACTTTGGCTGGGCGTAGGGGCCCTTCGCCATCTCGGATGCGGCGAACGCCGAGATGGATGCGCTTTTTGAACAACTTGCCGCACGGCACCGGGCCGAGCCGAACACCAGCGCCTTTTCCGTGATGCTGAACGCGGACGACCCGATCCCGCAAAGCCAGATGCATTCCAACATCAAGATCGCCATCGGCGGCGGCATCAACGAGCCGCGTGACGCGCTGGACACCGCCATCTTCGGCCTGCTGACCAACCCTGACTAACTGGAACAGGTGCGGCGGGCGCAAGATTGGGACAAGGTCTTTGAAGAGGCGGTGCGCTGGGTCGCGCCAATCTCCTGTTCAAGCCGTCTGGTGCTGGAGGATACCGAAATCCGTGGCTGCCTGATCCCCAAAGGCGACACTGTGATGACCGTGCAGGCCAGTGCCAACCGTGACGAAGAGATCTGGGGCGAGACTGGCGAGGTTTTCGACGTCTACCGCCCCAATGGCCAGCGTCAGTCCTTCGGTAACGGGCCGCATTTTTGTCAGGGCACCAATGTCGCGCGACGGGCCATCGGGCAGGTGATGCTGCCGATCCTGTTCGACAGATTCTCGAACATGTCGCTGCCAGACCCCGACGCGGTCCTGTTTCGTGGCTTCGGCTTTCGGGGTCCGATCACCCTGCCGGTGCTGCTGAACTGATTCCTAAGGGTCACGGCCTGCTTTGAAAGGCGAATTCGTCCGCCAGATCGTCACCCGCCGCTCACCAATGTGTTGATCGGGCGGCGAACGGGAGTCTCCACGGCCCTTCCCATCAGCAACGCAACGGCGCTGGTTGCCGCCCATCCGGTCCGCATGTTGACCTGAACCAGTGCCTCGATCACTCCCCAAACAATAGCTGATACCAACGGCCCTATTGGTTGACCTGTGCGCAGTCGCGTGAGGTGATGGAAGCTATTGCTTTGGGGTCATCGGCGAAGAAGTTCCACGCGGCGCAGCAGGCGTCGAGGATGTCGTTATAGGTGTCGAACACGGTTATGGCGAGTTTGTTGGCCCGCAGGTAGGCCCAGACGTTCTCAACAGGGTTCAGTTCCGGGCTGTAGGGCGGCAAGGTCAGCAGGGAGATGTTTTCGGGGATGACGAGGGTGGCTGCCCCATGCCAGCCAGCGCCATCGAGGATGAGGAGTGCGTGCGCTCCGGGAGCAACGGTGCGGGCGATCTCGGCCATGTGGGCGTTCATCGCGGCGGTGTTGACGAAAGGCAGGACCAGCCCTGCCGCGACAGACCGCGCCGGACAAACCGCGCCAAAGAGGTAGGGGTCGCTTAGGGATTGGGGCAGAATGACACGCTAAGTTTGCATTATCGGACGTAAAAAGAGTATGCTCTACGCAGTCTCAAAATTATTGAAATTTTGGGGAAAAGATGTCGACTGAAACCGGAAAATCAATCCCAGCGTCGTCTGACACGTCCCATGATGCTCAGGGCGACGAGCCAGATCAAGAGAAAAGCGATGGCATCGCCCTGCCCTCTCATGTGGCGGGCTCAGGCACGCTCGATCGCCTCATTGACGCTGCCCGTGATTACGCCAAGGCTTCTACGGCCGAGAACACCAGCAAGGCGTACGCCGCAGACTGGAAGCACTTCGCGCGTTGGTGCAGGCTGAAGTGTGCTGATCCGCTGCCGCCGTCGCCCGAGATGATTGGGCTCTATATTGCCGATCTGGCGGCGCCCATCGGCAAGGCCGCGTCACAAGCCGGGCTGCGCGCGCTGTCGGTCGGGTCTATCGAGCGCAGGCTGTCGGGCCTCGGCTGGGGTTACACCCAGCGGGGCTTTGCCCTTGACCGCAAGAACCGGCACATCGCCACCGTGTTGGCCGGCATCCGTCGCAAGCACGCGCGCCCGCCGGTGCAGAAAGAGGCAATTCTGCCCGAAGACATCCGCGACATGCTGGCCACCCTGCCGCATGATCTGCGAGGTCTTCGCGACCGGGCGCTGTTGCTCATTGGCTTTGCGGGCGGTTTGCGGCGCTCGGAAATCGTCTCTCTCGATCATGGCAAGGACGACACCCCGGAGTCGCGCGGCTGGGTGCAGGTGCTGGAAGATGGTGCGCTGATCACCTTGCTCGGCAAGACCGGTTGGCGTGAGGTGGAAATCGGGCGCGGAAGCAGCGACCAGACCTGCCCGGTGCATGCGCTGACCCAATGGCTGCACTACGGACGCATCGGTTTCGGCCCGATCTTTGTGGCCGTGTCACGCGATGGGCTGAAGGCGACGGAAGAGCGGCTTTCGGACAAACACGTTGCCCGGCTGATCAAGCACACCGTCGAGGAAGCCGGGCTGCGACCAGAACTCTCCAAAGCCGAGCGGTTGCAGCTCTATTCCGGCCATAGCTTGCGCGCGGGCCTCGCCAGCAGCGCCGAGGTAGATGAGCGCTATGTCCAGAAGCAACTCGGCCACGCTTCAGCGGAGATGACCCGCCGGTATCAGCGCCGGCGTGACAGGTTTCGGGTCAATCTGACCAAAGCTGCAGGGCTCTAGGTCTTTGGTCAGCCCTCTTGAAGATAAGCTGTCAGATTCTGATGACTTTGCAGGATGCGGATGATCTCGACCACCTGCCCTTCCAGCCGATAGAGCACCAGATGTGCGCCGCTTGGGTGAATCCGAACGGGTGGCGTGAATTCCAAACGTTCTCGCGCCATCTCTGGAAACTCAGCCAGCAGATCGAACAGAGAAAACAGCCCATCGGCATATCTATCCGCCTGATCAAAACCCCATGCCAAAGCGCCATC
>JBBRKS010000084.1:0-16177 GCA_038231775.1 Rhodobacterales bacterium
CACCCAACCAGCCGGTCACATCGACCACCTCGCCGACGAAATACAACCCCGGCACGCCCTTGGCCGCCATCGTGCGCCCGTCCAAAGCGTTGGTATCCACGCCGCCCAGGGTGACCTCAGCGGTTCGGTAGCCCTCTGATCCGACCGGGGTCAGGGGCCAGCCCTGCACCAGCCGCCCGATCCGCTCCAGTTCCACACCCGACAACGTGGCCAGCATCGCCTCCCCCAAGCCTGTCTGCCCCAACCCGATCTGACCAGCAAAAACCCGCGCCAACCGCTCTGGCAGCAAACTTGCAAGGGCGGTCCGCAAGACCTGCCGCCCGTTGGCCGCCTTGGCTGCCCGCAAAGCCGCAACAACATCCACCCCCGGACACAAGGCCAGCGTCACGCCCTGCCCCTCGCGCCAATAGGTTGACACCTGCAATATCGCGGGCCCGGACAGGCCGCGGTGGGTGAACAAGGCGGCCTCGTCAAACCCCGGCCCCTGCGCCCCTTGGGCGTGCACCGGCAAGGACACCCCAGCCAAAGGCGCCATCCAGGCCAGCTCTTGTTCGGCAAAGGTCAGGGGCACCAGCGCGGGCCGGGTCTCGACCAGCGGCACACCAAACGCCTCGGCCACCCGGTAGCCGTAGCCCGTCGCCCCCATCTTCGGGATCGACTTGCCCCCGGTCGCCACCACGACCGAAGCGGCCTGCACCGGCCCGCGCTCTGTCTCGACCACAAAGCCAGCACCTGCGCGGCGCACCTCTCCCAAGCCGCAGTTCAGCCACAGCGCCACACCGGCCCGGCCCATATCGGCCAAAAGCATCGCGACAATCTCTTTGGCCGACCCGTCACAGAACAACTGCCCGAGCGCTTTTTCGTGCCACGCAATCCCAGCCGCATCAACCCGGGCGACAAAGTCCAGTGCTGTGAACCGCTTCAGCGCCGACAGAGCAAAGCGCGGGTTTTGCGAGACAAACCGTTCAACCCCAAAGCCAAGGTTGGTGAAATTGCACCGCCCCCCGCCACTGATCCGGATCTTTTCGCCGGCAGACCTTGCGTGATCGACGACCAGAACCCGCCTGCCGCGCCGCCCCGCCTCGATTGCGGCCATCATGCCAGCCGCACCTGCCCCAAGGATCATGACATCATAGTGTTCCATGGCATCCCTTACCGCCC
Source organism: Rhodobacterales bacterium (assembly GCA_038231775.1). GTDB lineage: Bacteria > Pseudomonadota > Alphaproteobacteria > Rhodobacterales > Rhodobacteraceae > Stagnihabitans. The sequence continues at coordinate 1,162 of JBBRKS010000084.1, forward strand.
ACGGCCAGCGCCTTCAACGGCACCCCTTCCCACGCCCCGGCATTTGCAACACTTTCCGCCAGAACCCCCTTGCAGGCCCCGAAGTCAGCCGCTAAACACCGCCGCAGTTGGGGCGTCGCCAAGCGGTAAGGCATCGGTTTTTGGTACCGACATACCTAGGTTCGAATCCTAGCGCCCCAGCCAACTGCGAATACCTTGCGTCTGTTACGTCTTGGGAGACGGTCCGGAACCGCCCCCGAAACCAAGGGTGATGGCTGAGTGAAAATGCGCGTTCTGACCAGTCTTTGTGTGGTGGCAAGCCTTGCGGCCTGCGGTGGTGATACCGTGCCCTTGCGGCTGTACCCGCTCGAGGGGCCGATTGCCCTGGCCGATCCGTCGCGGACCATCACGATTTCGGTGCGCCACAAGGCCGACACCTCTGGCGAGATTGATTTTCGCATGCCAATCCCGTCAGGGCTGCGCTGTCAGGGCACCTGGACCTCGGTGACACCCCGGGTCAACTCGCACGAACGCGGTCTGTCACTGTCGCTGCGCGGCCCCGGAGGCAAGGTTTCAAACACCACCGCAGACGTCGGCGGTGTGAACACCGGCGAGGTTTACGCCGTCTGCACCGACGGCACCCGCCTGCAGGGCCACTTCGTGACAGGATCAGGCACCGACAGCGGCACGGGCACGGTCACAGACACGCTGGGCAACACTTATAAGCTGTTGTTCTAACGGACGGCAAATGCCCCGAACAGTGCCCCAGCTCATTGAGTTGGGCTGATCACCGCCGCATCCCGCATCGCAGGACGCACCGTGACACATTGTTTTGATCCATCGCACATTCGGAAGAATTTCTGCTGAACCGCCAGCGGCAAACCAATTTCTTCATCATCATCGGGAACCCGTGGCCGCGTCGTGCATTTATAAACCAGACGTCGATGCACATCGCAGACACACTCAGGGGGAACGTCATGGGGATCATCTGGACGATAATCATAGGATTTGTTGCAGGCGTCATCGCCAAATTCATCATGCCCGGTGACAACGAGCCGTCGGGCTTTGTGATGACCGCGCTGCTGGGTGTGGTCGGGGCATTCGTCGCAACCTACCTTGGCCAAAGCCTTGGGTGGTACGCGCCGGGCCAGGGCGCTGGCCTGATTGGCGCAGCCGTCGGCGCGATCATCATCCTGGCAGTCTGGGGTGCGGTGCGCCGTCGTTCCTGACGCCAAAACTCATTCAAAATCGGAGGAAAACAATGTCGAACAATTCAACACCCTCTCTGCTGGCCCTTCTGGGACTGGTGGCCTTTGCAGGCTACCAAAACCGCGGCCGCATTGGTGAGGTGCTGGATGATGCCCGCCAGACTGCGCAGCCAACCGGAACGGGCGCAGAGCCTGCAGGGTTTCTGGCAGAAATCGGGCAGACCTTGCAAAGCACGTTTGCGGGCAGCGGGCTTTCCACGGCCCTCGGCGATCTGGTCGCGCGTTTTCAGGCGGCAGGCCATGGGGCGGCGGCCAACAGCTGGGTGTCAGCCGAGGCCAATCACCCGGTGAATGTGGACCAGTTGCAAGCGGCCCTCGGCCCTGAAACATTGGCCGATCTGTCGCGCAAAACCGGCCTGTCGCAGCAACAGTTGCTGCTGCGGCTGAATGCAGCACTGCCCGCAGTCGTCGACCGGCTGACCCCGAATGGGCGTGTGCCCAACGGCGACGAATCCCACACCCTCGTTTGAACCAACCAACCCTTGAAAGGATACGCCATGAAAACCCTCGCTGAGGCATTCCACCACACCCTGCAAGACATCTATTATGCAGAGAACGCCATGACCAAAGCGCTGCCCAAAGTGGCAGAGGCCGCATCCAATGCCGACTTCAAAGCCTTGGTCAAAGCCCACCTTGCCGAAACCAAACAGCAGATTGCCCTGCTGGACAAAGTGTTCGCGTCGATCGGGCAAAAGGCCGTTGGGGTCAAATGCGACGCCATCGAAGGGCTGATCAAAGAGACCGAGGGGCTTATGAAAGAGGCCACCGGCGTTGCCCTTGATGCCTGCCTGATTGCTGCCTCGCAAGCGGTCGAGCATTATGAAATCGCCCGCTACGGCACCTTGCGGGAATGGGCGAAGGTTTTGGGCCATACCGAAGCCCATGATATGCTGAGCCAAATTCTGGACATGGAAAAGGCAGCCAATTCAAAACTGACAGGATTGGCCGTCACCGAAGTGAACATGGCCAAGAAAGCCGCGTGAATCATCCCGGCCGCATGCGTTGAGTGCGGCCGGACCTTCCAATCTGAATTGCAGGACCAGTTCAGCGTTGAACGCGGCCGTGTGGCCAAAGTGTCCTTGAAATGCCTTTGGAGCGATGGCATCGAGCCTTCGACCACGGACATCGGTGGTTTAACAGCCGCACAGAACCTGAAAACAGCCGCGCGACTTCCCGGGACGGTCAGCTGTCGGCACCCTTAATCCGGAAGTTTGTCACCGAAAAACAGCACCATCATCGTCTTGTTGATGATGTTCAGCAGGATGGCGAACAAGATCAGGCCGCACAGCATGGTGAAACACGCCACCAGCCGTCCGGCGACCGTCACCGGGTACATATCGCCGTAGCCTGTCGTTGTCATCGTCACCATGCACCACCACATCGCCGCCGGAATAGAGGTGAAGAAGCGCTTATCCTCGGTGATCGCCACGCCAGAAATCGGATCGGTCGGCATGAAAACCGCTGCCTGCTGGCCCGCCGGGGTCGCCGCATCCAGATCGGCCTGACCAGAGGCAATCGAGTCTTCGGAATACAGCACACCCTCAACGTAATACATCAGGGTCGATGAGATCATGAAGACCGCAAAGAAAATGATCACATAAATCTTAAGGTTGGCAAGGATCGGGTTCTTGTGCTCTTCCTCGATCCCGTCGGCATCATTGGCGGCAGTCCGGGCCAACTTCAGCACCCGCAACGCCCGCGCCACCCGCAACAGCCGGATCATCTTGGTGGTGCGCACCGCTGTCAGGTTCAACAGCATCAGATAGGACGGCGCGACGGAAATAATGTCGATCAGCCCCCAGAATGAAAACAGATAGCGCATCGGATTTGGCGAGAAATAGACGTTTGCCGCCGCATCAAGGCTGAAGAACAGCACCGTGATCCACTCTGACCAGTCAAAGGCCACCGAATAGCGGTCAGACAGAAACTGCACGCTTTCAAGGGCCAGGCTGATGCAGGACACAAAGATGAACACCATCACGATGCTGTGCCAATATCGGTAGCCTGCATAATGCGGATCGATGAAAACGCGCTTCAGCCAGAACACGTCAGGACGGGACTCTGTAACGCCCATAAGACCGCACCTTTGTCTGCCGTGCAGCCCAGCCGCACGGCCCAGCCCCACTGTGACGCCACCTTTGGCGACGAATCTTTCGCCGTATACACGCAGTCAGGCCTTTGACCTGAAAGAATTTTCGCTATCGCCTTGATCTCACAAAGACTTGAGCCTTGCAGAAACCGCCCGACCTGTCTGGGGTCATAAGTCTGAACATTGAATTTATTTTAGGCATTTTTCTGTCGGAATTGCGCGCGGCGAGCGGGAATTCCATGCTGTTTTGCTTTCTGCGGGCCAGATCAGAGTGTCAGGCCCGCAGAACCCCGTTTCTGGCGGATCAGATCCTGCCGGTCAGCAACAGCACGACAACAATGATCAGGATGACCCCGATCACACCGATGCCGCTGTGACCGTAACCGTAGCCATAGCCACCAAACCGGCCGCTAAAGCCACCGAGCAGGAAGATGATCAGAAGGATGATAAGGATCGTGCCGAGAGACATGGTGTATTCCCTGTGATGGAATTGCCGCCGCGCCAGGATGCGCCGCAGTCAATTCGATTGGATCGTGACGCCGGTTTTGCCGATGTCGATGTTGATGCCCTGCGGTCCTTGACGGTCGCGGTAAAGCTGATAGCCCAGAACGCCAGCTGCGACCGCAAGGCCAAGGATTATAACGTAAAGCACATTGCGGTTCATGAAAGGTCCTATCCAGTCAACCCGCAGCCAAGGCACGGGGCGCAGCCACCTTGGCCGATTCGACACAGCATCGTGCTGATCCATGTCAGCATGGCAGCGCGGGCCCGGATGGTCCAGACCGCTGGTCGACCCTGCGCCCTCGTGCATCGCAGCCAAGTCATTTGCCTTTTGTCGGGAACCTTTTGCCTTGTTGTGCATTGTTAGGCAGGATCGGCGGAAATCGCCTCCGGAACAGGAGTTGTGATGCGGAAAATATTCTTGATATTGCCCATGATGGGCGCGTTGGCGGGCTGCGAGCAGTTGACGGACAGCCAGGCGGTCGGAACCGGCGGCGGCGCTGTGATCGGCGCTTTGGTTACACCGCACAATCCCGTGCAGGGTGCGCTGATCGGCGGGGCCGTGGGTCTTGTTGCAGGCACCTATCTCGGCCACGATTCGACAGGCAAGTGCCTGTACCAGCGCCCGGACGGCAGCCGCTATACGGCCGCTTGCCCGTAACATATTCGGCGGACAACGACGCCAAAATCAAAGGGCTTTCGCGGCATCTGCTGCGAAAGCCCTAAATTTTTGTCGGTTAGGCAGGTCGCAAATCCGTCTGATCTAGCGTCTGCCGCGTGGCAGGGCGCGACCCGCCATGACACTCAGATCAAACACCAGTTGCACCAGCGGATCGGCGGTCGGGGCGGGCTGAACCAGCGGCACCGGCGGCGTCGGGCGGATCAACAGGCGCACCAATACCACCAGCAAGGCCAGCGTCCACAAGACCAGCCCGCCGATCAGAAGGGCGACCTCTACCCCGAACATCCGCAGCAGAACGCTGAAACCGGCTGCGAACCAAAGCCCGCAACCGGCCAGAACGAACAGCAGAACGACGGAAAACACGGCGGCATCCATCAGCGCAGCCCGACCCGCAGCCCGGGCGGGTGCCAGGGCCGGGGCAATTATTTCCGCAAGGCGCAGGGACAAGCTCACCGACGCGTTACCGCCCCAAGCAGCAGGCCGACCGCAGCGGCAAGACCAAGGGCCAGATAGGGATTGGCCGCAACCGCATTGCCGATCTGCACATCCGCGTCATGCGTCTTGCGCCCGGCATAGGCCCGTGCGTCGTTCACACCCTGATTGACCGTTTCGGCCATAGCCGACCCGCGTGCCGAAGCGGTTGCCGAAACTTGGGCAGCCATCTTGGCCAGTTCGTCCCGCAATCCGCCAATCTGCGCAACAAGCGTTTCGTAGTCGTGGGTGATGTCGTTGGTTTCGCGTGCCATATCAGGCTCCTATTTTGTCAGGTAAGAAGGTATGATACCGTCTGATCTGCTATTTAATGCGCCGGTTCGGCAGTGCACTGATGTTAGTTAGCGACCGACCACCAAGATTACAACCGAGCACCAAGATTTCAACGGCGGCGCACCGAATTACCCGCATCAGAACTCTCAACCGGAGCAGCTTTCGAAAGTCGCAACTTTCCTATGGTGCGCTGAATGGTGGGCCCGACCGGTGAGTTGTGTGATCGTGGCAACGTAAAGGTCCGGCGTCAGTACGGCTTTGACCTTATTGGGACGGGATGCGGCATCGCCTTTGCGCCCTGACGAGCGGAACACGGCGACGGGCGATGCCACATCTGAACTCGATACGAAAACAGGACCTTTCGAGGACCGAGTTTTGGACTAGCGCACCGCAGCGTTGTGCAGACTGATACATGTTTGGGTCCGCAGGACTTTTTCGCGATTTTCGGCAGGTTTTCAGAGTGGCTGGCTTTCGTGGCTTGTGATCGGGCACGCCGCAGCACCACAGCCGTACGCCCAGACTGTTCTCCTGCCAGATCATCCATTTCGCAGCACCTTGTTGCGCGAAAACGGCAGGGGCGCTCTGCGGACCCGGCTGGGGGGCCAGCCCCCCAGACCCCCCGGGATATTTAGGGACCACTGAAACCGAAAGATCAGTGCGGCAGGGCGTCTTTCGACAGGTTCAGCACCATGGCGGGGGGCACGTCTTCGGCCACGAAGGCCTGACCGATGCCGTGGGCGAGGATGAAGCGCAATCTGCCGTCGATGACTTTTTTATCTTGGCCCATCAGGGTCATCAGGGTTTCAGCGTCGGGCAACGCGCCAGCGATATCGGACAGGTCGGTTTTCAGGCCCATCGCCTTAAGATGGGCGCGCACCCGGCTGGGGGCTTCTTGCGCGCAAAAGCCCAGCCGCTGGCTCAGTTCAAACGCCAGCGCACAGCCGATCGCGACACCTTCACCGTGTAGCAGGCGGTCGGAATAGCCGGTGGCCTTTTCCAGGGCGTGACAGAAGGTGTGGCCAAGATTCAGAAGGGCGCGTTCGCCCTCTTCCGTCTCATCACGTTCGACGATACCGGCTTTCATCTCAACCGAGCGGGTGACGGCTTTCAGGATCACATCATGGTCAAAGCGCGCCAAAGCCGGACCGTTGCTTTCAAGGTAATCAAAGAAAGCGGCATCGCCCAGCAGGCCGTATTTGACAACCTCGCCGTAGCCCGCAAGCAAGTCACGCGGGGCCAGCGTGTCCAGTACACCGATATCTGCCAGAACCAAAGACGGCTGATGAAACGCGCCGATCAGGTTCTTGCCGTGGGTGGAGTTGATCCCGGTCTTGCCGCCGACCGAACTGTCAACCTGCGCCAACAAGGTCGTCGGCACCTGCACAAAGCGCACACCGCGGCGCAAGACGGCACAGGCAAAGCCCACAAGATCACCGACCACGCCGCCGCCCAAAGCCACCACAACATCGCGGCGTTCGATCTTTTCGGCCAGCAACCATTCGACGGTGCGGCTGAATTCGGGCCAGCTTTTGGTCGCCTCGCCCTGTGGTAACGCCAACGCGGACGCAGCGATCCCTGCCGCAGACAAGGCGTCCAGCACGGCGGGCAGGTGTTTGGCGGCCACCGTTTCATCGGTGACGATGGCCACCCGTTTGCGGCGCAGCAGCGGGGCGATTTCCGCGCCGATCCGCGCGATCAGACCCTCACCGATGCGAACGTCATACGACCGCGCCCCAAGGTTCACCGGCACCACATTGACCATTCAGACCCACTCCACCACATCGGGGCGCGTCGCAAGTGCGCGTTCCACCCGTTCGGCCATTGCCTCGACCGAGATATCGGCGGCACTGTCCACCGCAAGATCGGCCTGCACGTAGGCGGGCAGGCGCGCCTCGTAAAGCGATTTCAGCGTCTCTCTCGGGTTTTCGGTGCGCAGCAAAGGGCGTGTCGTCTTGTGGCGTACCCGCTGCCACAACAGGTCAAGATCGGCACGCAGCCAGACCGAAACCCCGGTGTCATGGATCAGGGCGCGGTTGACCGGGGCCAGGAACGCGCCCCCCCCGGTGGACAGCACACAAGGTTCGCCGTGCAGCAGCCGGTTCAATACCTCTGTTTCTCGGGCGCGAAAGAACGGCTCGCCGTCGCGTTCAAAGATCTCGGCAATCGAGCGGTTGGCGGCGCGCACGATTTCCTCGTCCGAATCAACGAAGGGCACCGCAAGCGCGCGCGCCAAAGCCGTCCCCACAGCGGTTTTGCCCGCCCCCATCATGCCGACCAGCACCACGGTTTTCTTCAAGCGCTGCATCGTTGCGGTCCGTTCCCCCTTTCGCCGTCGTCAGGGGCAGGATAATGCCGCCCCAACGCCCGGCTTGGCATCCTGAATGGCGTGAAGTTGTGGCAAATGCCATATATATTCGCGACACCGGAGCAGGACCCTGATTTGGGTCCTGCACAGCAGGTCCGGGCAAGTGGCGAGAACAGGCGATAGAGGGCGATCCCGATGGGGCGACTGATCAAGGCGGTGCTGGTGTTGGCAGTTCTGGGGTTTGCGGCCTTGGCATCCTATGCTTATCTGGCGGACATGACGCCCGTTGCGGGTGACATGAATGTGCCGGTGACCTTGCATGCCGATTGACCGACCGAGTTTTGGGCTGACGACATTGCTGATCGCAGCCGCTTTTGCGTGGCAGGCGCGGGCCGATCAGCCCTTGTCGGCGATTGACTGGTTAAGCCAGTCCTTGGTGACACCCGCCGCGATGCCGCTGGTGAAAGAGCCACCGGTCACGGGAAAAGGTGCGTTGCCCGACAGCGTGACGGTTCAGACCCTTGGGGCCGATACCGCTGACGGTCTGGGCGTGCTGGCACCGTCGGTGACCGGTTTGCCGGCCAATGTCTGGGGGATGGCCAAGGTCAGCGACATCGCGGCCCTGTTTGCCGCAGACAATGGTCAGGACCTGCCTGCCCTGCAAAGCCTGCAACTGACATTGCTGTTGGCGGAATCCGATCCGCCGACCGGGGCCGAACCGGGAGAGACGCTGTTTCTCGCCCGCGTCGACAAGCTGCTGGAAATGGGCGCGCTTGATCAGGCGCGGGCATTGCTGGATACCGCAGGCGCTGCACGGTCGCCCGAGATTTTCCGGCGTTTCTTTGATGTGGCCCTTCTGATCGGCGATGAGGACCGAGCGTGTGAGGCGTTGAAAACCGCGCCCGGTCTGGCCCCTGCGCTTCCGACGCGAATCTTTTGTCTGGCCCGGTCGGGTGATTTTGAAGCCGCCAAGCTGACGCTTGACACCGCGCAGGCGCTTGGCACCGTCAGCCCGGCAGAAACCGCCCTGTTGACCCGCTTCATGGACCCTGCACTCGATGACACCGGCATCACGCCGATCATGCCCAGCCCCGTCACCCCCCTGATCTTTCGCATCTACGAAGCGATTGGCGAGCCTTTGCCAGACACCACCCTGCCGATTGCCTTCACCTATGCCGATCTGTCCGAAAATGCCGGCTGGAAGGCGCAGCTTGATGCGGTCGAACGTCTGGCGCGGATCGGGTCTGTCGCCCCAAACCTGCTGCTGGGCCTGTACACCCAGCAAAAACCGGCAGCCTCCGGTGGGGTATGGGACCGGGTCGCGGCGTTTCAGGCCTTTGACACCGCAATTTCGGCGCATAACATGCCCGGCATCGCGGCCAGCCTGCCCTTGGTGTGGGCCAAGATGAAAGAGGCTCAACTTGAGGTGCCCTTTGCCACGCTGTACGGCGCGGCACTGGCCAACCTGACCCCGGCTGGTGGCACCTCGACCCTGGCGCGTGAGGTGATGTTGCTGGCACCCGACTATGAAAAGCTGACGCAAGGCCTGCAGGCCAGCGATGCGCAGGGCCTGTTCCTGCTGGGTCTGGCGCGTGGCAGTCTGAACGGCGTTGGTGCGCCAAACGAACTCGACGCCGCCGTCGCACTGGCATTCACCGCTCCGATTTTGCCACAAGACCTGCAGCCTTTGCTGGATCAGGGCCGGGTGGGTGAGGCGATCCTGAACGCACTTGCCCGCTTGCGGCAGGGCGAGGCGGGCGATCTGCGGGCCGTGACCGAAGGCCTGTCAACCCTGCGCCATCTGGGCCTTGAAGACGTCGCCCGCCGGACCGCGCTGCAGATGGTTCTGCTGGACCGCCGTGGGTAAGTCTGTGGGTAAGTCTGTGGCTAACTCTGTGGGCGATTCTGCCACTGATGCTCATATTGAACGGCGGATGGTCATGCCTGCCGAAAGTCACCGCTTGATTTCAACCTTCCTGCAGGCCCATGCCGCCGAACATAACGCAGCACGCAACACGCAAGAGGCTTACGGACGCGACCTTCTGGCCTTTGCCGGGCACCTGTCGCCGCGCCCACTGTCCGATGCCGGCCGCGATGATGTCGAAGACTACCTTGTTGCGTGTGAGGCCGAGGGTCTGTCGAAAAGCACGCGTGCCCGCCGCCTGTCCGCCATCCGCCAACTCTACCGCTTTGCCCATGAAGAAGGCTGGCGCGACGACAACCCGGCTTTGCAGATCGCAGGCCCCGGTGCCAGCCGCCACCTGCCCAAAAGCCTGAGCGAGGACGAAGTCTCGCGCCTGTTAACCGCAGCAACCCAAACCGGGCGCAACGTGCGCGACCGCCAGCGCAATGCACTGCTGATGGAGATGTTGTATGCCACCGGCCTGCGGGTCAGCGAATTGGTTGAACTGTCACTGTCAGCGGTGCGCGGGGCACCTCGGATGATCCTGGTCAAGGGCAAGGGGGGCAAGGAACGCATGGCGCCCCTGTCCGACCCGGCCCGCGCTGGCCTTTCAGCCTGGATCAAACTGCGCGACGCGGATGAAGAACTGGCGCGCAAATCCGGCAAACCCGCCAACCGCCACCTGTTTCCCGGGTCTGGCGCGGACGGCCACCTGACCCGCCAGCAGTTTCACGGTCTGGTCAAGGACATGGCAATCAAGGCCAATCTTGACCCGGCCCGCGTGTCGCCCCATGTGCTGCGCCATGCCTTTGCGACGCATCTTCTGGCAAACGGGGCGGATTTGCGGGTGATCCAGACCCTTCTGGGCCATGCCGACCTTTCCACCACAGAGATTTACACCCATGTTCTGGAAGATCAGCTGAAGGATCTGGTGCTGAACCACCATCCGCTGTCGACCACCAAAAAGGCTATAGGATAGAATGGACTGGATCGCCGCCCATACAGCAATCGTGCTGACCGCCATTGCCGTCACCGCCTTGCTTTTGCTGTCAGCCTTCTTTTCGGGCTCTGAAACCGCGCTGACCGCTGCCTCACGCGGGGTGCTGAAATCGCAGGCCGACAAGGGGTCACGCGGCGCCAAGGCTGCCTTGGCCGTGACGGAAGACAATGAACGGATGATTGGCGCTTTGCTGTTGGGCAACAACGTCGCAAATATCCTGTCAGCCTCATTGACCACGGCTTTGCTGACCGACCTGTTCGGTGTGAACGGCGTGGCGATTGCCACTGTCGGCGTCACCGTGATGGTGCTGGTCTTTGCCGAGGTGTTGCCGAAAACCGTCGCCATCATGCATCCGGTGCCCTTTGCCATCCGCGTTGCCCCGACGATCCGGTTGATGATCCTGATCTTTACGCCTGTGGTCTCGACCGTGCGCGCCTTTGTGCGCGGCATTTTGCGGCTGTTCGGGATGCGCACCGACCCGGACCGCCATTTTCTGGCCCTGCGTGAGGAAATCGCCGGGGCCATCTCACTCGGTCACTTTGAAGGTGCGGTGGAAAAGGAAGACCGCGACCGCCTGTTGGGCGCGCTTGACCTGTCAGACCGCACCGTCGATGAAATCATGCGCCACCGGCGTGAGACTGAAATGATCGACGCCGATCTGGCCCCAGAGGAAATCGTCAGCCGGGTTCTCGCCTCGTCCCACTCCCGTCTGCCGGTCTACCGGGGCAGCGACGAGAATATTCTGGGTGTCGTCCACGCCAAAGACCTGCTGCGTGAGGTGGAGCGGCTGGACCACATCCACGACAGCCACGCCAAAGCGATGGAGGCGCTGGATATCGTCAAAGTGTCCATGAAGCCCTACTTCATCCCCGACACCACGACGCTTGATGAACAGATGCGAGAATTCCTCAAACGCCGCACGCATTTTGCGCTCGTCGTCGATGAATACGGCACCCTGCAGGGTCTGATCACGCTGGAAGACATCCTTGAGGAAATCGTGGGCGAGATCACCGATGAATTTGACGTGATCGATAAATCGCACGCGCTTAAAAAGGCCGAGGATGGTGGCTATCTGGTCGAAGGGTCAATGACGATCCGCGACCTGAACCGTGCCACCGACTGGACTTTGCCGGATGACGAGGCCAACACCGTCGCAGGCCTTGTGATCCACGAGGCGCAGATGATTCCGGCGCAGGGTCAGGCCTTCAGCTTTCACGGTTTCCGGTTTGAGGTGGTGACACGGCGCGAAAATCGCCTGACCCGGATCAAGGTCAGAAAGCTGTAACCCGGCAGGTTCCGGCCCGCGTCAGATCAACTGGATCAGGCTTTCCAGACCCACAAGGCTGGTCAACCCGGCCAGATGAATGACATTGCCATGGGCAAAGGTGAATACAACCTCGCCGTTGCCGACCGTCGCAAAATGGCTGATCACCTGTGCCGCCGTCTGAGTGCCCGTCCACAACAGATGATCCAGTTGCAGCATATCATGGTCGGCCACGGTGAAATCGGTGACCCGGTCAATCCCTGACCCTTTCAGGAACACAAACGCATCTGCCCCGGCCCCGCCGGTCAACGTATCGGCCCCGGCATCACCGCGTAAGGAATCGTTGCCCAAACCGCCGTTCAACACGTCAGCGCCAATGCCGCCGCGCAATGTATCGGACCCACCCTCACCCGACAGGGTGTCATTGCCGCCAAAACCTTGCAGCAGATTGGCCCCGGCATTGCCGATCAAGCCGTTGCCCGCCGCATTGCCATTGGCCGTAAGCCCGGCAATGCCCAGCAAACGCAGGTCATTGACCCCGCTGCCCAACGTCGCATTGCCCGATGACAGCAGTTGCGTGGTGCCCACCAGATCAAGTTTGACGTTGCCCATGCTCATATCAACCGTCACGTGAAAGGTCTGCGCACCAGACGTTCCGGTGATCGCCGTCGCCACCGCCGTCCCCGCCGACAGCGCATAGCCCCCAGCGGCGGCGGTCAGGGCGCTGGCCCCGGCGGCTGCGAAACTGACACCACTTTTCCCCTCGCCAATCGAATAGAACCCGTCATGGTTGGTGTCAGTATAGGCCACCCCGGTCAGATAGCGGGCAGACCCAGAGGTGCCGAAATCCTCTGTCACCATTTCGGCATTATAGTTGGTCCCGCCCGAGGTGAACACGCCAGCCTCTGCCGCCAGACCCACTTCACGGAAATTGACGTTCATCAGGTTGGTGCGGTGGCCTGCCGACAAGAACAGGTTCTGGTTGATCTGGGTGATCGCCGTTTCCAACACCAGCGTGCCGGTGGAGCCGACAAAGGCAATATTCTCACCATAGGTCGACCAGACATATCGTTGCGCGGTGATCCTGTCGCCCGGATTGCTGCCACCTGCCCCGGTGTGCGAAAAGATATCCTGCGCCAGCATCCACTGCGAATGCAGGGTCGCCGCGGTTTCCAGCAACGCGTTCGGGGCCAGAACCTGCTTGGCCGTGGCATTGATTGTGTTTGGTGCGAGGTCCTTGTTCAGGTCGATGCCAAACCGCAACGCCTCTGCCCCCGGGTCCAGCCTCGCGCGGTTCATCAGTTCTAGAAGATATTGCTCGGCAGCCGAAAGAGACATGAAAGACCTCGGGTCATGAATTTGACCCAAGGCTGACGTGGCATCATGGCATTTTTGCGGTGTTTATTTGCCAAAAAGCCCACCCAGAATGCCGCGCACCACCGCTTGCCCGGTGCGGGTGCCCAATTGGCGGACAAAGCTTTTGGCAAAGGCATCGCCGAGGGAATCATTGCGACTGGCCGGCGCGCGTGGGGCTGGCTGCGTGCGGGGCGTCTGAACCGTGCTGCTGCCAATTGTCCCGCCACCGATCTGGCGGGCATGGCTGTAGGTGGTGGTTTGCGGCGCAGAGGTTTCAGCAGGTGCCGCCGGTGGCTGCCCAGCCGGATTGGCGGCCTGATTGGCCGCTTGGGCCGCCCGCGCCTGCAACCGCTCATAAGCCGAATCGCGGTCAACCGTCTGGCCGTATTTTGCTCCCATGGGGGAGGCCGCAAGGATCGCCGCCCTTTGCGCCGGATCAATCGGCCCAACTTGGGAAGAGGGCGGGCGGATCAGCGTGCGTTCCACCATGCCCGGAACGCCCTTGTCTTGCAGGAAGGACGTCACAGCCTCACCCGTGCCCACATCGCGGATCGCCTCTGCGGTGTCAAAGCGCGGGTTGGGCCGGTAGGTTTCGGCGGCATGACCGAGGTCTTTCTGATCCTTGGGGGTAAAGGCACGCAACCCGTGCTGGACGCGGTTGCCCAACTGGCCAAGGATCACCTCGGGGATATCGGCCGGGTTCTGGCTGATGAAATAGACCGCAACTCCCTTAGAACGGATCAACCGGGCCACCTGCTCCACCTTGGAAATCAAGGCCTTGGGCGCGTCAGTGAACAAAAGATGCGCCTCGTCAAAGAAGAACACCAGCTTGGGTTTGTCCGGATCACCCACCTCTGGCAGTGTCTCAAACAACTCCGACAACAGCCACAACAGGAAGGTCGCGTACAATTGCGGGTTCAGCATCAGCTTTTCCGCCGCCAGCACGTTGATCATGCCCGCACCATTGGCATCGACCCGCATCAGATCGGCAAGGTCCAAGGCAGGCTCACCGAACATCGACACCGCGCCCTGATTCTCCAGCACCAGCAACTGGCGCTGAATGGCCCCGATCGAGGTGCCGGCCACCAGACCATAGCGCTTGGAAATCTCATCCGCGTGGTCGGCGACAAAGACCAGCAAGGCCTGCAGGTCTTTCAGGTCAAGGATCGGCAACTGCTCTTCATCGGCCAGCCGGAAGGCGACGTTCAGCACACCTTCCTGCGTGTCGTTCAACTGCAGCATCCGGGCCAGCAACAGCGGCCCCATCTCGGCTACCGTGGCGCGGATCGGGTGGCCGTTCTGGCCCCAGATATCCCAGAATGTGACCGGAAAAGTGCGGTATTGCAGGTCAAGCTTGATCGTCGCGGCCCGCTTCATGAAGGCGTCGTGCAGTTTCTGGGTGGGGGAGCCTGCAACCGCCACCCCCGACAGATCGCCCTTCACATCAGCCATGAAAACCGCAACACCCGCCGCCGAAAACCCCTCGGCCAGAACCTGCAACGTCACCGTCTTGCCAGTGCCGGTGGCGCCCGCAATCAAGCCGTGCCGGTTGCCGTATTTCAAAAGCAGGCTCTGCGCCGTACCGTAGCCTTCTCCGCCGCCGCCCACGAAAATGCTGTCCGTCATGCCATTCCCCACACCCCATACCAAAAACGCCGGGGCCCTGTGGATGAGCATACATTTTTAACTTCTTTCTGCCAGATTGATCTTATCGGGCCTGCAACCCTGTTGCCGCCTGGTGACTTCCTCCCTGTCAGACTGGCCGCGCCTTCGGGTGCGGCTTTTTTTCATGACCGCCCACGGTCGCGGGCCAATTTGACACGTCTTGTTACAAATTCGTGTTGACGACTTGATGAAACCGACATAGCTTTCGGTCATCAAGTCGGCCAGTCCGGCAGGGAGCA
>JBBRKS010000085.1:0-15999 GCA_038231775.1 Rhodobacterales bacterium
AGATCGAACGGGCCGAAAGCTCGCCCACCGTGGCGACGCTGTGGAACCTGACGCAGGCGCTGCAGGTGGATTTCGCGGGCTTGTTGGAGGGGCGGCCCGCGCCGGGCATCGAAATCATGCGGGCCGAGGCGGCACCCATCATCGCCGGGCGGGGCCGCAATCTGGTCATCCGCATCCTGTCGCCCGCCGAGGCGGTGGGGGAACACGAGGTATATGACCTGAGCTTTGGCGACGCGGGCGAACTGATCAGCGACCCCCACTCACCGGGCTGCCGCGAACAGTTGACCGTGATTGCCGGGCACTTGCGCGTGGTGTCGGGCGAAGAGGAAAGCCGCATCGGCCCCGGCGACACCGCCCGCTATCCCGCCGACCGGCCACATGCCATCTTTGCTGTGACAGGGGCGGCGCGGGCCATTCTGATCGTTCAGGACAGTTGACGCCAAAGCGGCGGGCTTTGCACCCCCCGCACCCCCCGCAGAGTATTTCTCCTGGATGAAGGGAAAGAATCTGCCACAGCGGAATGTCATCCGTTATATTGACATTTTGGCGGCTTTGGTTGATAAATCCGTCAAATTGGAGGAGATTCCGCTATGCCAGAAGCGTTTTTGAACCACTTGAAGACCACCCTCGCCGGGATCGAAGCCGAAGGATTGATGAAGCGTGAACGCTTGATCGAGGGCGCGCAAGGCGTGCGGGTCAGGGTCGGCGGCCGTACGATGCTGAACCTTTGTGCCAACAATTACCTTGGCTTGGCCGACGATCCTCATCTTATTTCTGCGGCTAAATCGGCGATGGACAGCCATGGTTACGGCATGGCCTCGGTCCGGTTTATCTGTGGCACGCAGGATATCCACAAGACGCTGGAGGCGCGGCTGGCCAGCTTTCTCGGGATGGACGATGCCATCCTGTTCGCTGCCTGCTTTGATGCCAATGGCGCGGTGTTTGAGCCTTTGTTTGGCGAAGAGGATGCGATTGTGTCTGACAGTCTGAACCACGCATCGATCATTGACGGGATCAGGCTGTCGAAAGCGCGGCGCTTTCGGTTCAAGAACAATGACATGGACGATCTTGATGCGCAGTTGAAAGCCGCCCGTGATGGTGGGGCGCGGTTTATTCTGGTGGCGACGGACGGTGTGTTTTCGATGGACGGCACCTTTGCCAATCTGGCCGATGTGACCCGGCTGGCAACCCAATACGGGGCGCTGACGCTGGTGGATGATTGCCATGCGACCGGGTTTGTCGGCCCGCAGGGGCGCGGCACCCCGGCGCGGGCGGAGGTCAAGGTTGACATTCTGACCGGCACGTTCGGCAAGGCTTTGGGTGGCGCGTTGGGCGGTTATGTGGCCGGTCCGCAGCCGGTGATTGATCTGTTGCGCCAACGCGCACGGCCCTATCTGTTCTCCAACGCGCTGCCGCCCGCCATTGTTGGGGCGGCGCTGGCGGCGTTGGATATCATCGAAGGCGCAGATGATCTGCGCGCCCAACTGGCTGAAAATGCAAGCTATTGGCGGGCCGGGCTGGCCGCTTTGGGCTTTCGTCTGTTGCCCGGCAGCCATCCCATTGTGCCAGTGATGATCGGTGACGCCCCATTGGCGCAGGAATTTGCAAAGGCGCTGGATGCGCGGGGGGTGATGGTGTCGGCATTTTTCTTTCCGGTCGTGCCGCGCGGGCAGGCGCGCATCCGCACGCAGATGAACGCGGCCCTGAGCCGGGCCGATCTGGACTTTGGGCTGGCGGCCTTTGCCGAGGCGGGTCGCGAAACGGGGGTGCTGACATGAAGGCGCTGGTCAAGGAAAAGGCTGAAATCGGGCTGTGGGCGCAAGATCGCCCGGTGCCAGAGATCGGGCCCGAGGATGTGCTGATCAAGGTCAACAAGACCGGCATCTGCGGCACGGATATCCACATCTGGAACTGGGACGACTGGGCTGCGCGTACCGTGCCGGTGGGTTTGGTCACCGGGCATGAATTTGCCGGTGAGATCGTGGCCAAGGGCGCTTTGGTGCAGGGGCTGGAGATTGGTCAAAGGTGTTCAGGTGAAGGGCATCTGATCGGAAAGCTTTCGCGGCAATCCCGCGCCGGGCGGTTCCATCTTGACCCTGCGACACGCGGGATCGGCGTCAATGAACCGGGCGCTTTTGCCGAATATCTGCGGCTGCCTGCGTTTAACGTTGTCCTGTTGCCCGATGCGATTGATGACGACATCGGCGCCATCCTCGACCCGCTGGGCAATGCGGTGCACACGGCGCTTAGCTTCGATCTGGTCGGGGAGGATGTGCTGATCACTGGCGCCGGTCCGATCGGCATCATGGCTGCGGCAGTCGCACGGCACGTTGGGGCGCGTCATGTGGTGATCACTGACGTCAATCCGGCACGGCTGGCATTGGCGGCCACGGTGGCGGATGTGACGCCGGTCAACGTGGCGGTTGAGGATCTGAAGGACGTGCAGGCCCGCCTGAAAATGGCGCAAGGCTTTGATGTCGGCATGGAAATGTCAGGCAATCAGCAGGCGCTGGATCAGATGATTGAAAGTCTGGTGATGGGCGGCAAGATCGCGATGCTGGGCATACCGCCCGGAAAATCTCCGGTGGACTGGAGCAGGATTGTCTTCAAGGCCATCACGATCAAGGGTGTCTATGGCCGTGAGATTTTTGAGACGTGGTACAAGATGATCGCGATGTTGGAAAACGGCCTTGATGTGCGCAAGGTGATCACCCACCGCTTCAAGGCTAAGGATTTTCAACAGGGGTTTGAGGTGATGCGGTCGGGATTGTCCGGCAAGGTCGTGTTGGACTGGACCTGAAGGTCAGGCTGCGAGGCATTGACCTAAGTCATGGTCCGGGTGCGAAGCAGATGGTAGGTGCACGCCGGCTGCAGGCGCAGTCGACGAAAGAAATCGAGCGATCAACGCTCTGACCTGGAGAGTTCCAATGAACACCACCGATGGCAAGGCGCGGCTTGTACTGCCCTTCCTGCAAGGATTTTACACCGGTTTTGCAGAGCCGCTGGCGTTTACCGTGTTGCGGCTGGCGGTGGGGCTGGGGCTGGTTTACGAGGGCTGGCCAAAAATTCAGGCACCTTTTGCGCAGGCGGGCTTCGTGGAATCTTTGGGCTTTTATCCCGGGAATTTCTGGTCAGCGGCGCTGGCGGTGATACAGTTTTTCGGTGGGTTTATGATCGCGGCAGGGCTTCTGACGCGGCCTGTCGCTTTGGCCAATGCGGGGATGCTTCTGATCACGCTGTGGTTTCATGCGTCGCATCCGTATGGTGATGCGTTTCTGACGGCTGACGGGCTGGCTTTGCTGAAAAGCGCGCCGCAGAATTTCACGCCGCAGGGGCTGGCAAATCTGGGCAATCCGGGCTTTCTTGCGATGATTCAGGACAAGGCGCTGTTTGACTCGTTATACTGGTCCTTGGCTGCGGGGATTTTTGCGGCGTTTGGCGGCGGGGCGTGGTCTATAGACCGGCTGCTTGGCAAAGAGTTTTAAGGCCTGACCCGACTGGCATAAGGGCTGTCAAAAGGAAGGGCGGGCGGAGCAATCCGCGCGCCCTTTTTGTTGATAGGTTGGGTTTGTTCCAGCGTGCGAGTCCTATTCCAGCATGCCAGTCGAAGATATCCGCGTTTTGCCGCGCAGATAGGGGTGCAGGGCTTGGGGCAGGTCGACGGACCCGTCCGCCTGTTGGCCGTTTTCAAGGACGGCGATCAGGCAGCGGCCTACGGCTAAGCCAGAGCCGTTGAGGGTTGCCAGAAACTCGGGCTTGCCGCCTGCGGCGGGTTTGTAGCGGGCATTCATCCGGCGGGCCTGAAACTGGCCGCAGGTCGAAACGGAACTGATTTCGCGGTATTTGTTCTGGCCGGGCAGCCAGACTTCAAGGTCATGGGTCTTTTGCGCGCCAAAGCCCATGTCGCCGGTACAAAGAACCATGGTGCGGTAGGGCAGGTTCAGCTTTTCCAGAATCACTTCCGCGCACTTGGTCATGCGGTTGTGTTCTGCAAGGGCGGTTTCGGGGGTGCAGATCGTCACCATCTCGACCTTTTCGAACTGGTGCTGGCGCAGCATTCCGGTGGTGTCGCGGCCGGCGCTGCCGGCTTCAGAGCGGAAACACTGGGTGTGGGCGGTCATCCGGATCGGCAGTTGCGCCTCGTCCAGCATTTCGCCCGCGACCGTGTTGGTCAGGGTGACCTCGGCGGTCGGGATCAGCCACCAGCCGTTGGTTGTCATGTAGCTGTCCTCGGCGAATTTGGGCAGCTGGTTGGTGCCAAACATCGCCGCTTCCTTGACCAGAACCGGGGTCCAGGTTTCCGACAGGCCGTGCTCTTCTGTATGGATATCCAGCATCATCTGGGCAAGGGCGCGGTGGACGCGGGTAACGGCCCCTTTCAGCACCACGAACCGGCTGCCGGACAGTTTGGCTGCGGTGGCAAAGTCAAGGCCGGGTTTGACGCCTTCGATGTCGAAGTGTTCTTTCGGCGTGAAGTCGAAACTGCGCGGCGTGCCCCAGCGGTGGATTTCGACGTTGTCGGCCTCATCCCGGCCGTTGGGAACCTCGGGCAGGGGCAGGTTGGGGATGCCCATCAGAAGGTCGCGCAGGCTTTGGTCTTCGGCGTCGGCCTGTTCGCCAAGGTGCGCGATCTCTGCCTTTTTGTCGGCCACAAGGGCGCGCAGGCGGTCAAATTCGGCGGTATCGCCGCGCGCCTTGGCCGCACCCACGTCTTTTGAGGCGCGGTTCTGGTCGGCGGTGGCGCTTTCGGCGGCGAGGATTTTGGCGCGCCGCCCCTCATCCAGGGCCAGGACTTCGGGCGACATGTCCGGCAATCCACGGCGTGACAGGGCCGCATCGAAGGCGGCGGGGTTGTCTCGGATGGCGCGGATGTCGTGCATTTGGGGCCTCTGGCTTTGGGTGTGGGCGGGGTTATGCCTGATTTGGGCTTGCAGGGGAAGGGTGTGATATCACAGGATAACACGCGTGTTATGTTGAGTATGGCATTGATATAAAACAATATTCGAAAAAGTCTTTACCTTTTGTTCATATTTCATCACCTGTCGGGCTTTGGGTGGGCCAGTGGCCTGTTCCAGCGGTTTTCAGGTAATTTCCGTTGTGTGAACGGGTTGCGGGGGGCATGGTGGGGCCTTGTGGAAAAGGGATATTGGCCATGACTGAACTTGCGGTAAGCCCGGCTTTTGTGGGGGCCATTCCCCGGCTTTATGACGAGCACATGGTGCCGATGCTGTTTGCAGGCTATGCGGCGGATATGGCGATGCGGGTTGCGGCATTGCATCCCAGCTTTGTGTTGGAAACGGCGGCGGGCAGTGGGGTTGTGACGCGTGCGCTTGCCCCGCTTCTGAAGTCCGGGGCGCGCTATCTGGTCACCGATCTGAACGCACCGATGCTGGACCTTGCCCGCGCCTTGCAGCCTGCCGATCAGCGGTTGGTCTGGCAGGTGGCGGATGCCCTGCACCTGCCCGAGGCGGATGAGGCGTTTGACGTGGTGCTGTGCCAGTTTGGCGCGATGTTCTTTCCCGACAAGGTCAAGGGCTTTGCCGAGGCGCTGCGGGTTCTGAAACCGGGCGGCACCTTCCTGTTCGCCGTCTGGGGCCCGTTGTCGCACAACATCATCACCGAGGCGGTGCGCGCTGCGGTGGCCGAGGTGTTCCCCGACAACCCGCCGGATTTCATTGCGCGCATCCCGCATGGCTACCATGACGCGGTGCGGATCGGCGATGATCTGCGGGCGGCGGGCTTTGACGACATCATCATCGAGGTGGTGGACCGCATATCCACCGTGCCGGATGCGCTGACGGCGGCGACGGCGATCTGTCAGGGCACACCGATGCGCGCCGAGATTGAGGCGCGTGCACCGGGGCAGTTGGTGTCGGTGACCGAACGGGCAGCCGCGTCATTGGTGGCGCGGTTTGGTCCGGGGCCGATCGCCAAGCCGATGCAGGCGCTGATCGTGACCGCCCGGCGTCAGGCGGTTTGAGGGATGGGGGCTGACAACAGGTCAGGCCCTTTGGCCGTTTGGACCTGCGCCAGACCTTGCCTTGCGCATCGACGTCCCCATCTGTAGGGTGCCCGCAAAATATGGGGGGCTGGCACACCGCAGGGTGGGCCGGGGTGACCTGCCGCTTGATCTGAAGGAATGACCGATGTTTGTGACTGCTGCTTACGCTCAGACGGCGGGTGCCGTTGGTGGGACCGGCTCTGCCGTGGCCTCTTTTCTGCCGCTGATCCTGATCTTCGGGATCATGTATTTCCTGCTGATCCGTCCGCAGCAAAAGAAGATGAAAGACCTGAAAGCGATGGTCGAGGCGGTTCGGCGCGGTGATGAAGTGCTGACCGGCGGCGGCATTGTCGCCAAGGTGACCAAAGTGGGCGATGACGGCTTTGTCGAGGTGGAAATTGCCCCCGGCGTCAAGGTCAAGGTGGCCAAGCACACGATCACCTCGGTGATGTCCAAGACCGAACCCGCATCCGCCTGAGTATCCCATGCAACTGACCACGCCCCTTTGGAAGCGCCTGTTGATCTGGGCTGTCGTCGTGACAGGTCTGATCCTCGCCTCGCCCAACCTGTTTTATGCGCGGGTTGAAACGCACAACGACGCTTTGACGGCGATTGCCAAGGCGGAAAAGCTGGGTGGTGTGGCCACGCCGGAACAGACCGCGGCGGTGGCGGTGTGGCCGTCTTACCTGCCGTCAGCGCTGGTCAATCTGGGTCTTGACCTGCGCGGCGGGGCGCATCTGCTGGCAGAGGTCAAGCTGACCGATGTGTACAAGCAGCGGATGGATGCGTTCTGGCCAGAGGCGCGCGATGCCCTGAAAGACGTGCGCGATGCGACCGGTCCGGTCAAGCGTAAGCCCGGCCCGGACGGCACGCTGCGGATTGCGATCACCAACCCCGAGGGTATGCAGGCGGCTTTGACCAAGCTGGCCAGCCTGACATCTAACGTCGTCAGTCTGACCGGGGCGGGGCAGAAGGACATGGATGTCGTGGCCGATGGGTCCGATATTGTGATCACCCTGTCGGATGCCGAAAAGACCGCGACCGACAACCGCACCATGCAGCAAAGCCTTGAAATCATCCGCCGAAGGGTCGATGCGGCTGGCACGCGGGAACCTTCGATCCAGCGGCAGGGCGCGGACCGTATCCTGATCGAGGTGCCCGGCATCGGGTCGGCCGAAGAGCTGAAGGCGATCATCGGCACCACCGCCAAGTTGACGTTCAACACGGTGGTCGGCCAGACGTCGGACAAGACGGCCAATCCGGGGCTTGGCAATTTGCTGCTGCCCTCGTCTGACCGGGATGGGCTGTATTACACCGTCGAAGAGGCGCCTGTGGTGACAGGAGAAGATCTGGTCGATGCGCAGCCAAGCTTTGACCAGAACGGGCGGCCTGCGGTCAGCTTCCGCTTTGCCACCTCGGGGGCGCGCAAGTTCGGCGAATACACCGGCGCGCATATCGGCGAACCCTTTGCCATCGTGTTGGACAAGCAGGTGATCTCTGCGCCCACGATCCAAAGTGCGATCACCGGCGGATCGGGAATCATCACCGGCAATTTCACGGTTGAGGGGTCCACCAATCTGGCGGTGCTGCTGCGCGCCGGCGCTTTGCCCGCCGAAATGTCGTTTCTTGAAGAACGCACGGTTGGCCCGGAACTGGGGCAGGATTCGATTGATGCCGGCAAGGTGGCGGCAATTGTCGGCATGGTGCTGGTCGGTCTGTTTATGCTGGCCAGTTACGGGCTGTTCGGGTTGTTCGCCAATGTGGCGCTGATCTTGAACATGGGGATCGTGTTTGGCGTTCTGTCGATGATTGGCGGGACGCTGACCTTGCCGGGGATCGCCGGACTTGTGCTGACCATCGGCACGGCGGTTGATGCCAACGTTCTGGTATATGAACGCATCCGCGAGGAATTGCGCCACGCCAAGACCGCCGCCCGCGCGATCGAAATCGGCTATGAACGGGCGATGTCGGCCATTGTGGACGCCAACGTCACCACGCTGATCACCGCCATCGTGCTGTACTTTTTCGGCGCGGGCCCGGTGCGCGGCTTTGCGGTTGCGCTGGCCATCGGCATCGTCACCTCGGTCTTCACCGCGTTGTTCGTGACGCGTCTGATCATCCAGGGCTGGTACAACTGGCGCAAGCCCAAGACCCTGATCGTGTAAGGAAAAAGACCATGGCATGGCGTCTGAGACTGGCCCCGGAACATACGAATTTCGACTTTTTCAAACATCAGTGGATCACCTTTGGCGGGTCGATGCTGCTGATGGTGCTGTCGTTTGTGGCCTGGGGTGTGCTGGGGCTGAACTACGGCATCGACTTCAAGGGCGGCACCACACTGCGCACCGATTCCAGCACGGTGATTGATACAGCACTGTATCGGTCGACGCTGGACGGGCTGAAGCTGGGCGATGTGGCGATCAACGAGGTGTTTGACCCGTCGTTCCGTGCCGATCAGCATGTCGCCGCGATCCGGCTTTCGGCGGGCAAGGGGCAGGATCAGATCGACGATGCGGGCATGAAACGGGTCGAGGTGGCGCTGACCACGATGGACCCGGCGCTGAAGATCGTCTCGGTCGAGACGGTCGGACCCAAGGTGTCGAGTGAACTGGTCTGGTCGTCAATCAAGGCTTTGGCCGCGACATCTTTCGGGATTCTGGCCTATATCTGGCTGCGTTTTGAATGGCAGTTTGCCTTGGGCGGCGTTCTGGCGCTGCTGCATGATGTGTTCATCACGGTCGGAATTTTCGCGGTGTTTCAGATCAAGTTTGACCTGACCATTGTGGCGGCCTTGCTGACGATTTTGGGCTATTCGATCAACGACACGGTGGTGGTGTTTGACCGGCTGCGCGAAAACCTGATCAAATACAAGACGATGCCGTTGAAAGAGGTGATGAACCTGTCGGTGAACGAGACGTTGAGCCGGACCCTGGCCACCTCACTTACCACGCTGATTGCGGTGGGGTCGATGCTGGTGCTGGGCGGTGACGTGATCCGCGGCTTCAGTTTCGCGATCTTTGTCGGCATCGTTCTGGGCACCTATTCGTCGGTTTATGTCGCAAAGAACCTTGTGCTGTTCCTTGGGCTTGACCGGACCGACAAGCCGCGTTCGACCGGCAAGGGTGCTGACCACGAATTCGCCAATATCGACGCCTGAGGCGGTCATGGCCGACATCCGCATGACCGAAATCTCCTACGGAGCGGCCCTGGCGATAGAAGGCTATGGGCCGGGGTTTTTCCGGATCGGCAAGCATGTGCTGCGCGGGGCGTGTCTGGTGACACCGTGGGATGCGGGGCCGTGGGGCGGGATGGGCGACTGGGCGGTGCCGTTGACGCTGGCGGGCCGGATCGACGTTCTGATCGTCGGCACCGGGGCAGAGATTGCCCATGTGCCGGGTGAGTTCAGGTCGGCACTGGAAGCGGCGGGCATCGGGGTTGAGGTGATGAACTCTCCCGCTGCCGCGCGGACCTATAATGTGTTGCTGGGTGAGGGGCGGCGGATTGCTGTGTGTCTGACCCCGGTTTGAGGTTGTGTGGGGTGGCCCGCTTCTCAGGCTCCGAAAGCCGGAGCCATCGGCGCGGCGCCGGAGGGGCGCCCCCTCCTGACCGCCGCGCCGGAAGGGCTGTCTGCCCTTCCAGACCATCCTGAGGATATTTCCTGACCTGTGAATGAGGTAGGGGTTTTGGTGCTTTTGGGGCGCGGGATGCGCCCCTTTGGGTTGGGCTTAACCCGTTCGGCGTTCGCGCCAGTGGTCTTGCGCTTGCAGATACCAGTAGGTGAGTTGGGCTGCGGCGAGGCCGATTTGCCCACCTGCATAGTCAAGGCCCCACGGGGCGAAGGCTTGGATGCGCTCGGTTTGCTGCATGATCGCCTCGGCGAGGACTTTACCGGCGATGGCGGTGGTGTTCAGGCCGTGGCCACCGAAGGCGGTGATGTGCCAGACATCGGGCTGGAGTTGGCCGATCTGCGGCATCAGGTGGCGGGCATATCCCATCAGGCCGGACCATGCGAGGTCGGTTTTCAGGGGGGCGAGCTGCGGGTAGACGTTCAGCATCGCCTTGCGGAGTTCACGTGCGACCCCTTCGGCTGAGGCGGGCCGTGTGGTGATGCGGCCGCCCCACAGCAGGCGTTGGCCGCCCTCAACCAGACGGTAATAGTCAGACGCGCGGCGGTCATCGAGGATGGCAGCACTGGTCTTGATGGTTTGTGCCAGCAGGTCGGGGGCAGCCTCGGTCAGCATCATGTAGGTGGCAATCGGCAGGACGGCGCGCTTAAGGCGTGGGATCAGCGGGCCGGTATAGCCGCCGGTCGCAAAGATGGCACGTTTGGCGGTGACATGGCCGTGCGGGGTGCGGATGCGTTTTTGCGCGCCGTTCAGGTCTGTGCCGGTGGCGGGGGTGTTTTCAAAGATCGTGCCGCCGAGGCGTTCAATTTCGCGCGCCAGGGCGCGCAGGTAGTTCAGCGGGTGGATGTGGAAGGCCTGATCATCGGACAGGCCGTGCAGGTAGCGGGTGGTCGTCAGGCGTTCGGCAATGGCGTCGCGGTCCAGGTAGGTGAAGGTATAGTCGTAGTCGCGCTGGAACGCTTCGGCATAGCTTTGCAGGTCGCGGGACTGGTCAAAGCGGCGCAGGTTCAGCAAGCCGGGGGTGGGGGCGGCGTCGGTGATGTTCAGGGTTGTGATATGGCTGCGCAGGCGTTGGACGCCTTCGATGGACAGACGGTGCAGGGCGCGGGCCTTGTCGGGGCCAACGCGGGCGGCAATGGCGTCAGACCCGCAGGCGAAGGCGGGCGAGACGATGCCGCCGTTGCGGCCCGAGGCGCCGAAGCCCGTGGTTTTGGCCTCCAATACTGTGACGGCAATGCCCTCACGCGCGAGTTCCAGTGCGGTGGTCAGACCAGCGAGACCGCCGCCGATCAGGACGGTGTCGGTGTCGTGGTGGCCGTGCAAAGCGGGGCGCGTGGTCGTGTCGCTGCGGGTGCGGGCGTAGAAGGTATCTGGGTCCGGGGTTTGGGCGATGGGGCTTGGGCCAGTGGTAGGCTGGCGGGTGACGGTTGGGTTGTGAATGGTTTTAGGGGCGCTGGTTTGCCGGTTCATCAGGCGTCAAGCTCTATCCAGACCGGGACGTGGTCAGAGGGTTTGTCGCGGCCGCGCACCGCTTTGTCGATGCCGGAGGTTTGCAGCAGGTCGGCGGCCTGAGGTGACAGCAGCAGGTGGTCGATGCGGATTCCGTTGTTACGCTCCCACGCGCCGCGCTGAAAATCCCAGAAGGTGTAGGTGCCGGGGTTCGCGTTCTGGGCGCGCACGGCATCGGTCAGGCCTAAGTTGAGCAGGCGCTGATAGGCGTCGCGGGTTTGCGGCAGGTACAGCGCGTCGGTCAGCCAGTCTTTCGGGTTCGCCGCATCCTCTGCCTGCGGGATGACGTTGTAGTCGCCGCATAGGACAAGCGGGTCTTCGTAGGCCAGCAGGGTTTTGGTGCGGGCCAGCATCCGGTCAAGCCACGCCAGTTTGTAGTCGTATTTCGCCCCCGGTGCCGGGTTGCCGTTCGGCAGGTACAGACAACAGACGCGAACCGGGCGGCGGCCCATCACGGTCGCTTCGATCCAGCGGGTCTGGTCGTCGGGCTCATCCATGTCAGACTTTGGCGGCAGGCGGCGGGTGATGTCTTCCAGCGGCAGTTTGGACAGGATGGCCACGCCGTGAAAGCCCTTCATGCCGTGGGTTTCAACACGGTAGCCAAGGGATTCGAAGGGTTCACGCGGAAAAGCCTCGTCCACCGATTTGATTTCCTGCAGGCAGGCGACATCGGGCTGCGCCTCTGCCAGCCAATCCAGGAGGGCTTGCGTGCGGGCTTTGATGCCGTTGATGTTGAAGGTCGCGATTTTCATGGGGGCAATCTTTTTTAGCGGCGGATTGCCCCCTTGTTAGCCTGTCAGGCCGGGGCTGTCACCCGTGCTGCGGCCAGCCACATCTGGTCAAGCGCGTCAATCTTGGCCACGTCAAAGCGCTGCGTTTCTTCCCAGTAGCGGCCAGAGGGGACATGGTAGTTCAGCGCGGCCTCCTGTTTCAGCGCGGCTTTGGCCAGTTTAATGTCAAACGGGGCCGGGCGGGTCGGGGGCAGATCGGCGCGGCGGACACGCGGAAACATCAGGCGCGAGGGGGCGGTTGACAGGTTGACCATCGCGCAGCCTTGCTGGGCGGCAAGGATCATCAGGCGGGCCGATTTCGCCTGCAGGCTGCGCAAGGTGATATCGGGGCGGAGCGGGTCGGGCGTTCCGGTGCCGTAAAAATGGGTCGGGCCGGTGGCCGGGTAGTGCATGTCACAGCCCAAAACCGCGATGACCTGCGGTTTCAGTGCGGCCAGCATCCAGTAGGCCGTGGTGAAGGCCATCGTTCCACCGGCATAGACAAAACCGCCATACAGGTTCTGGGCCGGCACGAAGTCTTCCTGCAGGATCAGGGTCTGGTTGGCATTTGGAATCGGGCGGCGGTCTTCGGGAAAATCCCACGGGCAGCACAGATCATCCCAGTCGGGGCGGATGCGCCAGGCGTTGTTGATCGTGACGATCCGGTCAAACGGGGCGCGCGGCCAGTCGCGCGCCTGTGTCGCGTTCGGGGCCGAACCAAGCATGAGGGCGATACGCATTAAGATCCTCCGTCTTAGAAGAGGGAGTTAGGGCGTAGCGGGCCGATTGCCAGCGGTCAGAGTGAGAATGACGTGCCACACCCGCACGACGACACCGCATTGGGGTTCTGGATCACAAAGCGGGCGCCGATCAGTTCAGCGGTAAAGTCGATGACGGCGTTGGACAGATACGGGAGTGACACCTGATCGACCAGCACGCGCTGGCCGTCTTTTTCCAGCACCAGATCGTCGGCGGCCGCGTCATCCAGCTTGATGTCATATTGAAAGCCCGAACAGCCGCCGCCCTCTACCGCCACACGCAGGGCCTTGGCTTGCCCGGTCAGATGGGCAATTTCGGCCAGACGGGCAAAGGCGCGGTCGGTGACTTGGGGCGGCAGGTTCATGGCTGTGATCCCTATGGGTTGCCTCTAATGTAGGGCGCGGCGCGGTGGCGTGCAAGGCGGGCTTGGTGGGGAGTTTGGCGCTTTGACCCTGCGGCGCAAGCCACACCGGGGCGGCGGGGTGAATTGCCCTTCGATCAGGTTGGCCGCTAAGGTTGCGGGATGGTCGGGGTTTGGAGGTTTCAGATGGCTGCCCCTTTGGGACGCGTTGTCATTTACACCAAGAAGATCGACGAGATGGCGGCGTTTTATTGCCAGCATTTCGGCTTTGAAACGCGGTGTCTGGAAGGCGACCGGATCGTTGAATTGCGACCCAAGGATGGTGGGGTCGCGTTGCTGCTGCATCCGGCAGCGACGGGTCAGAAAGAGGGTCAGTCGCTGGTGAAACTGGTGTTCGATGTGCGCGATGTCGCGGGGTTTTGTGCGCAGGCCAAAGAGCGCGGCCTGATCTTTGGGGCGCTGCATCAGGGCGACGGGTATGTTTTTGCCAATGCAAAGGACCCGGCGGGCAAATGCGGTGTCGGTGTCAAGCCGGGCTTTTGCGACCTGACCCTGCGGGGCGTTGGGCTTCATCGGGCTGGGCAAAACGTCAGGCATGGACTGCGCCGATCGGCTGGGGGTGATGCGTTCCGGCGTTGCCTGTTGGGGTGGCGGCAGGGGGGGATCGTGGCTATGGTCAGCCAAAACCTGTGAGGTCCCATGCTTGCGCCTTTTGCCTGCCATCCTGAAGCCAGTCGGGGGCGGTTGCATGACGAGCGGTTGTCGTCGTTCCGCTCTCCATTCCAGCGCGACCGCGACCGGATCATCCATTCCAGCGCATTCCGTCGGTTGAAGCACAAGACTCAGGTCTTTGTCGAACATGAGGGCGATTATTACCGCACCCGGCTGACCCATACGATTGAGGTGGCGCAGGTGGCGCGCACCATCTCTGGCGTGTTGGGGCTGAACACCGATCTGGCCGAGGCGATTGCGCTTGCCCATGATCTGGGCCACACGCCGTTTGGCCATACCGGTGAGGACGCGATGGAGCGGTTGATGGCGCCGTGGGGCGGGTTTGACCACAACGCGCAGGCCTTGCGCATCGTCACGCGGCTGGAAAAGCACTATGCCGATTTTGACGGGCTGAATCTGACATGGGAAACGCTGGAGGGCATTGCCAAGCACAATGGCCCGCTGACCGGCCCGAATGCCGATGAAAAGCATGCGGGCGCTTTGCCTTACGCCTTGGCCGAGGTGAATGCCGCCTGGGATATGGAACTTGACACCCATGCCAGTGCCGAGGCGCAGGTGGCAGCGATTGCCGATGACGTGGCCTACAGTCACCACGATCTGCATGACGGGTTACGCTCGGGTCTGTTTGACGAGGCCGATCTGATGGAGTTGCCAGTCACAGGCCCGGCCTTTGCCGAGGTGGACCGCCTGTATCCCGGCCTTGAAAAGATGCGGCGGCGGCATGAGGCGTTGCGCAGGGTGTTTGGCCGGATGGTCGAGGATGTGATTGCGGTGGCGCAGAACCGCCTGTCAGCCGCGCAACCGAAATCGGTCGATGACATCCGCCATCTGGGGCGCACGGTGATCCGCTTTTCCAAGCCGCTGTATCAGGAGTTGAAGGTGATCCGGTCGTTTCTGTTCACCCGGATGTACCGCGCCCCTTCGGTCATGGCAGAGCGGGCGCGGGTCACGCAAGTGATTGACGGGCTGTTTCCGCTGTTTCTGGGCCAACCGGACTTGCTGCCGCAGGAATGGCAGACCGATGTCGTCGCGGCCAAAGGTGAGACGGCGCTGGCGCGGATTGTCTGTGATTATGTGGCGGGGATGACCGACCGGTTTGCCTTGCAGGAGGGTGAGCGGTTGTTGGGTGGGGGGATTCTGTCGGTGCTTTGACGGGGTGCCCTTTGCGGGCTGCCGGGGGTTTCACATCTCCGCACCCGTTGCCAAAAGCGGGGGTTTCACACCCCCGCACCCCCGTGGGATATTTACGGACCAATGAAATCGAAAGGGTGGTTGGATCTTTGGACGCTGGCTTGCGGGTCTGGGATAAGGGGGCGGCGCGTGGCGGTTCAGGACTTTTTGGCGGCGATCAGCCACAGGGCGAGCAGTGCCAGAGACAGCAGCATGTTCCACGAGGCCATTGACAGGGAAAGCATCTGCCACGCGACCTGATCGCATTTGACGACCGGGGCAGCTTGGATCTGGGCCAGCAGGTCTTTGGCGGATATGTTGGCAATCGGGCTGGAACTGCACTCGCTGAGCCACCAGTGACGTTCGACTCCGGTGTGGAACGACGCGTAGGCCGCACTCGTCAGGGCGGCGGCGCCACCGGCCAGGGGCAGCAGGCGGGCGAGAATGGTTTTGGGGATCAGCAAGGCGAGAATGCCCAGCCCGAGGGCTGCGAAATGCGCGTAACGTTGCTGCCAGCACAGGTGGCAGGGCAAAAGACCGCCGATGTATTGGAAGGCATAGGCGGCGGCGAGGGCTGCGGCAGAGCCTGCTGTGGCGAGTGACAGGGCTTGGGAGCGGGTCAGTCTTTGCACCAAAGCCCGGATCGCCGGGACAGACAAGGCGGCTGCGGCTGCGGCACAGGCGGCTGCCACGATCAAAGCAAAGAACAGGATGGCTTGGATCGGGGGCATTGCAACCTCACAGATAGGATTTCGCCAGCCACAAGGCCGCAGCGCCCACGAGCACGATCAGGGCGATGGTGGCAAGGCGCTTGTGGATCAACTCTGCGATAGGTTCGCCGTAGCGTTGCAGCGCCCAGCCCAGCAAGAAGAACTTCGCCCCACGCGCCACGATGGCTGACAGGATGAACAAGGGCAGGTTGAAGTTGATCGCCCCGGCGAGGATGGTGACCAGCTTCATCGGTGGCAGGTGGGCGATGCCAGAGGTGACCAGCAGCACAAGGATGGCGCCGGGTTGCGCCCGGAGCGCGTCAAACGCGGGCATCGAGTGCCAGAAGTTCAGGATCGGGGC